>JAEUHJ010000134.1 GCA_016795375.1 Verrucomicrobiaceae bacterium | reverse complement strand
GATGATGTGAAGGACGGCGGCGCGGAGCACTTTGCGCGCACCATCGAGGCCGTGCGCGAGGCCGTGCCCGCGATCACCATCGAGATCCTCGTCCCCGACTTCAACGGCAGGGACGAGGCGCTCGAAGTCGTGATGAGGGCGCGTCCGCACATCTTCAACCATAATCTGGAAACCGTGGAGCGCCTCACGCCGCTGGTGCGCAGCCGCGCGCAGTACCACCGCAGCCTGCATGTGCTCAAGCGCGCGAAGGCGATGGCGGAGGAGCTCGGCACGAAGTGCGCCACGAAGAGCGGGCTCATGCTCGGCCTGGGTGAGACGGAAACGGAGCTTTTCCAGGCCATGGACGACCTGCGCGAGCACGGCGTGACCGTTCTGACGCTGGGCCAGTATCTGCGCCCGTCACCGCAGCATCTGCCGGTCATTGATTACATCCACCCGGACACGTTTGAGAACTACAAGCAGATCGCCTTGAAAAAAGGCTTCCGTCACGTGGCCAGCGCCCCGCTGGTGCGCAGCTCGTATCACGCGGCGGATTTCAAGCCCGAGCGGGATTTGTAAAGAGACGATCCGCAAAATCGCGGGCGTCTCCCGCGCCGGGCTGTTCAATCATCCCCGTCTCCCTGTGAGATGTCGCCGTAAAGCTCGGGGAAGCGGCGCTCGAGGGACTTGGGGGTGATGTAGCCGATGAGCTGGGCCTCGTGCCAGTCGGCGAGACCCCAGAACTCGTGCGGGAAGGCCATGATGACGGCGGTGCAGGTGGGCATCCTCGGAATGTCAGCGCGGGCGAGGATTTTTTCAGCGAAGTCGTGCATGCCGGGGTTGTGGCCGAACATCATGACATGGTGCCAGCTTTCATCCTGGCCGCGCATGACTTCGAGGATGCGCCCGGCCTCGGCGAGGTAGAGGCGGGCATCGAGCAGGAGATGATCGGCCGGCAGAGCGATGGTCTCGCGCATGGTCTGCGCGGTGGTGTAGGCGCGCAAAGCGGTGCTGCTGACGAGGCGGTCGGGCGGCGGCAGCAGGGCGGGGGCGCCGTTGCCGCCGAAGTAGGTGCGATGCAGGAAGGTGGCGACGGCCGGGGCGGCGCGCATGCCACGCTCACTGAGCGGACGATCATGATCCGGGCATCCGGGCTCTCCCCAGCCGGCTTTGGCATGGCGCACGATCGTCAGGTATTTCATTTCGAGCGGAGGGCGGAGAGGAATGACGAATGACGAAATGATGTCGAAGCCAGGAGGCGTGCATACACGGGGATCCGCATCACGATGTTTGAGGCATTCGGCATTAGGATTGCGTCCGTCATTCGGATTTGCTCGTTGGTCGTTTGCCGGCGTCACCGGCACAAAACGCGCCGCGGCATGTCACACGGCGGCTTCCCCCGGTTTCACACGCTCAATTCCGTTTCATCATGGTGGCGATGCGATGCACGGTCTGCGTGAGTTCGCCGGCCTCGTAAGGTTTTGGCAGCACGCCGACGAAGCCGCGCTCCAGGAAAACCATCTGCACCTCCTGCGTGACACTGCCGCTGGTGCAGACGATGCGCGCGTCGGGATCGAGGTGGAGAATCTCCGCGGCGGTCTCGGTGCCGTTCATGCCGCCGCGCAGCGTGAGGTCCATGAGCACGACATCGGGCGGCGTGCCGGTGCGGTAGAGGCTTTGGTAGATTTTGATGGCGTCCTGGCCGTTGTCGCACTGCACGACCTCGTAACCGCAGCGTGTGAGGATCATGTTCGCGACTTTGCGCAGGTCGTCCTCGTCATCGACGATGAGCACCTTGCCCTTGCCGTGCTTGAGCGGCACGGGAGCTGTGTCGGCGGGAGTGTGGAGCGGCTTCGTGGAGCCGGAGCCTTCGGCGGCGGGCAGAAACACACTGAACTCGGTGCCGATGTCCGGCGTGGAGGTGACGCGGATGTCGCCGTTCATCCCGTCGATGTAGTGTTTGCAGGTGGTGAGTCCGATGCCGTTGCCGCCGGCCTTCGTGGTGAAGGACTCGTGGAACAGGCGGCCGAGATTTGCCTTGGTGATGCCACAACCGCGGTCGCGCACGACGAGGCGCACATGCGGGCCGGGTTTCAACACACCGTCACCTGCGCCGCCGACCATCTCGTTATGCGCCTCCACGTCCATGTAGCCGCCGTGCGGCATGGCCTGGATGCCGTTCATGACGAGGTTTTGCAGCACCTGGCTGAGTTGCGCAGGATCGGCGAGGGCGGGGCGCAGATCGTCGTCCTGGCGCACACACACACGCACGTTCGAACCCGCGCCGGCGAATTCGACGGTGGCTCGCATCAAGGCGGCGAGGTCGGTGGGTTCCTGTCTCTGCGCACCGGCCTTCGAGGCGGTGACCACCTGCGAGGTGAACTGTTTCGCGCGTTTCAAACCCGTGAACACCGCCTGCAGCTCTTGGGCAAGCACCGGATGCTCCTGCACCTGCGGGATGAGCGCGGAGAGGCGCACGGTGGCAGGGCCGAGAAGGTTGTTCACGTCGTGCGCGATGCCTTGAGCGAGCGCGGCGAGGTTCTCTTTGCGAAGCTGCTCCGACTGCGCGTCGAGATCGTCCGTCACGGCCTTGGGATCCGTTTTGACGACGACGGCCTGGGCCGGGCTGATGAGAATCGTGTAGTTGAGCAGTTTGCGCAGGCTGTTGAAGACGGCACGCACGCGCCATTTGCACGATACGGGCACCTGGGTGCGCAGGCTTTGCAGCCGGCATTCACATTCGTGGCAGCCGCCGTTTTGCGCCGCCTGATGGAGGCTCTGCATCAGCGTGGTGGCATCCTGGTCTCCGGCCGCAAGTTCGTTCAAGCCCATGCCGCGCAGCCCGGTTTCAGGGTCCGCTCCCGCCAGCATGGCGGCCGCTGCGTTGCTAAAAAGCACCTTCGGGCCGCATTGGGGATCGCTGGCCTCGCTTTCCACGATCACCACCCCGTCGGCCACTTGATCAAGGGCCACGCGCAGGTAGTAATTGGCGATTTTCAGTTGCTCCACGCTCTGCTCCAGCTCGGCGACCGAGGCGGGAGTGGCAGTGGGGGGCAAGGGGGAGGTCGTCATGGAATATCCGCGCAATTCCGCCCTGTTTAGCGAGTTCAGATAATTAATACAACTTTAATTTTTGATATTCTGAGTTTTTCTGACTCCCACTTTTGAGAGCGGGTATTTTCAGTGGCTCCCATCGCGCCTTGCTCCACAGGTGAAAAACACCTTGCCACTCAAGGGTTCTCGCCTAGCATCCGCGCCCCTATGTCCAAAAACGCCGGTATCGCCAAGACGAGGAAAGCTGTCGCCAAACGATTCAAAGTCACTGCGACGGGTAAAGTGCTGCGCCGTAAACAAGGCAAGCGCCACATCCTGCAGAACAAGAATCGCAAGCGGAAGCGTAACCTCGGCAAAGTCGCCCTTGTGGCGGAAGTCGATGTGAAGGCGATCAAGATGAACCTCCCGTTCCATTGATCCCTGCACCGGTTCCCAGATGGAACCACGATGCGCCAGCCTGGCTCCCTTCGCACGGAGCCTTCGACCAGGTGAGGCAGCGCATCCACCTTCAACAAACAGCCTGATCAACGATAGAAACACATGCCAAGAGCCACCAACTCCCCCGCCAGCCGCAAGCGCCGCAAGCGCGTGCTGGCCAAAGCCAAAGGTTACCGCGGATTTCGCAGCACGCACTTCCGCTACGCCAAGGACGCCGTTCGCAAGGCCGAAACCTACGCCACCCGCGACCGCAAGGCGAAGAAGCGCAGCTTCCGCAACCTCTGGGTCCAGCGCATCAACGCCGCCACCCGCCCCCTCGGCCTGAGCTACTCCCGATTCATGGAGGGTCTCAAGGCCGCCGGTGTCACCCTCGACCGCAAAGTCCTCGCCGACCTCGCCGTCAAGGACGCCGCCGCCATCGAGGCCCTCGTCCAGCAGGCCAAGTCCGCGCTGGAACAGAAAGCGTCCGCCGCGAAAGCGTAACACCGCAAGGCACGTCAAGCATTTGCACCGCAGCCGGGACGCTCTACGTCCCGGCTGTTTCTTTTTTCAAGCCCGGCCTCGCCCGGCTCGCCAGTTGCGCCGTTCCTTCTGCCCCGTTAATCTTCCACCGTGAACCTCTCCATCGAACATCTGGATTTGCAGCATCTCAGCGAGATGATTGCACCCGTGTGTCGGCGTCACTCAGTCGCCCGGATGCAGTTGTTTGGATCACGAGCCGCCGGACAGGCGCGCGACGACAGCGATTTCGACTTCCTGGTGGAGTTTCTGCCGCAGGCAAACGCCGGATTGCTCGAAATGGGCGGGTTGAAGGAGGATTTGGAGGAAAAATTAGGCCATCCGGTCGATCTGCTCAGCCGTCCGGCCGTGGAGCGCAGCCGCAATCCCTACCGCCGCCGCGCCATCCTCGCCGCGCCCGTCACCGTGTATGCTCAATGAGAAACAACACGGCCTCCTGCGGGACATTCTGGACTCGGCAAAGGTGATCAGGGCATACCTCGATGGCGTGTCGCACACGGCCTTCATGCAGAACTCGGAAAAACAGGATGCCGTGCTGCGTCGCTTTGAAATCATCGGTGAAGCAGCCAGCAGGCTTGCGCCAGAGACAAAGACACTGTTTCCCGGCCTGCCCTTCAGTCAGATGCGTGGTATGCGCAATATCATCGCCCACGACTACGGCGATGTGGATCTGGATCAGGTCTGGCGCACCGCCAGCGGTCCCGATCTGGATGTTTTGATTGCATCGCTCCGCTCCTTCTTCGACAGCGTCGAAGGCTCCTGCGAAATCTGAGGCATCGACATTCAGATTCGCGGGCTTTGCCAGCCCATCGCTCATTTTCCACCTCATGCTCGCCCAACTCGACTCCCTCAAAACCGAAGCCCTCGCCGCTCTCGCCGCCGCGCAGGATGAATCCACGCTCGAAGCCGTGCGCGTGAACTTCCTCGGCAAAAAAGGCAGCGTCACCGCGCTCAGCCAGAACATGCGCGAGGTGCCGGCAGACCAGAAAAAGGATGTCGGTGCCAAATTGAATGATGTCCGCACTGCCATCACCGACGGCATCGAGTCAAAGAAACTCGCCCTCCAGGCCGCGCTCGATGCGAAAGCCGTCGAAGGCATCGACATCACGCTTCCGGGCCGTCCGGGCACCGGCAATGGCGCGCTGCATCCGCTCACGCAGATCCGCGATCTCGCCATCCGCACGCTGCGTCGCCTCGGCTTCATTTTGGCCGAGGGACCGGAGATCGAGACCGAATTTCACTGCTTCGACGCGTTGAACACGCCCGCCGATCATCCCGCCCGCAACGAGAAGGACACCTTCTACCTCCCCGATGGCCGCCTGCTGCGCACGCACACCTCCAGCGTGCAGATTCGCACCATGGAAGCCGCGAAGTCGCTGCCCATCCGCATCATCGCTCCTGGCGCCGCGTATCGCCGCGATGAGATCGATGCCACGCACCTGAGCGTCTTCAACCAGCTCGAAGGCCTCTACGTCTCCAACGACGTCAGCCTCGCCGATCTCAAAGGCACGCTTGAAGCCTTCTTCCGCGAGATTTTCGGCCCAAACACCGCCGTGCGATTCCGCCCGCACTTCTTCCCGTTCACCGAGCCGAGCTTCGAGATCGACGTGAAACTCGAAGCGAAGGGCAAGGACGCCCGCTGGATCGAAATCGCCGGCTGCGGCATGGTCGATCCCGCCGTCTTCACCGCCGTGAACCAATCCCGCGGCGACAACCTCTTCGACCCCGAGACCACCACCGGTTTCGCCTTCGGCCTCGGCCTCGACCGTCTCGCGATGATCCTCCACAGCATCACGGACATCCGTCACCTCATCGAAAACGACGTCCGCTTCCTCCAACAGTTCGCCGCCTGAGTTTCGACAGTAGAATGGGGACAGCAGAATGTCCCTGATTCTACTGTCCCCATTCTACTGCCTTTTTTCTTTTTCCTGTCATGCAAGTCTCCCTCTCCTGGCTCTCCACTCACCTCGATCTGAGTTCGTATTCAGTCGCTCAATTGTCTGACTTGTTGACCTTCGCCGGTGTCGAGGTCGAGGGCATCGTAGAACGCGGTGTGACCACCGACAAGGTCGTCGTGGCTCAAATCGACTCGTTCGTGCAGCATCCGAATGCCGACAAACTCAGCGTCTGCCAGGTCAATGACGGCAGCGGCACGCCACGCCAGATCGTCTGCGGCGCAAAGAACTTCAAAGCGGGCGACAAAGTGCCGCTCGCGCTGCCCGGAGCCGTTTTGCCCGGCGGATTCACCATCAAAGAAGGCAAACTCCGCGACGTGGCGAGCCTCGGCATGATGTGCAGCGGCAAAGAGCTCGGCCTCGGCGACGATCACGCCGGATTGCTCATCCTATCGCCCGATTCGCCCATCGGCACGCCGTTCAACCAACTTAATCCCGCCGATGTGCTCTTCGACCTCGAGATCACACCGAACCGCCCCGATCTGCTGAGCCACCTCGGCCTCGCCCGCGAACTCAGCGCCCTCACCGGCATCCCGCTCAAAGGCCAGCGCGACTACACCAAGACGTCCACGCCGACGAAACTTGAAACTTCAAACCTGAAACTTGAAACTCCCAGCGCCTGCCCGCTTTACACCGCCCGCCTCATCAAAGGCGTCAAAGTCGGCCCCAGCCCCGAGTGGTTGCGGCGTCGCCTCGAAAGCATCGGCCTGCGTCCCATCAACAGCATCGTGGACATCACGAACTTCGTCATGATGGAGATGGGCCAGTCGCTGCATTGCTTCGACCTCGACAAGCTCAACGGCAGCATCGTCGTGCGAAACGCCAGCGAAGGCGAGCAAATGCTCGCGCTCGACGGCCAGACCTACACGCTGCAAGCCGACGACCTCGTCATCGCCGATCAAAAACGCGCCGTCGCCATCGCCGGCGTCATGGGTGGCGAAGAAACCGGCGTCACCGAAGCCACCACGAGCATTTTGCTCGAAGCCGCCTACTTCACACCATCCAACATCCGCCGCACCTCGCGCCGACTCGGCCTCAGCAGCGACAGCAGCTACCGTTTCGAGCGCGGCATCGACCCGCAGCAAGTCGCCGGCGGCTCTGAACTCGCCACCAAGCTCATCCTCGAAATCGCTGGCGGCACCGCGGATGATGTTTTGCTCGTCGCAGGCGAAACGCCCGTCTTAACGTCCGAAATCACGCTCGACGACGACCGCGCTCGCAAGCTCCTCGGCACCCCAGATCTCTCCAGCGACGAAATCCGCTCCATTTTGACCAAACTCGGCCTCACGCATCAAAACGGCCGTTGGACCGTCCCCAGCTACCGCGCCGATTTGCAGCGCCCCGTCGATCTCATCGAGGAAATCGCCCGCGTCATCGGTCTCGACCGCGTTCCATCGAAAATGACCGCCGTCGCCGTGCCCAGCGATGCCACGGATCGCGCTTACGACTTCGCCATGACGATTCGTCAGGCCTTGGTGAATCGCGGCTGCTTTGAAGCCCAAACGCTGCGCCTCATCGCCGATGCGCAACTGCCCGACACGCTCGGCGGCGGCACCGGCGTCGCCGTGAAAAATCCGCTCAGCGAAGATCACACCACGCTGCGCCCCAGCATCATCCCGGGCCTCATCGCCACCGCCGCGCTGAACATCCGTCAAGGCACCGACCGCCTGCGCTTCTTCGAGCTCGGCCGCGTCTTCCTCAAGCTCCCGAACGGCAACAGCCGCGAAGAAGAACGCCTCGCCATCCTCATCAGCGGCCCCGTTTCGCCTTCGAGCTGGCACGCCCGCACACCACAGGCTGCCGACATCCATGAGCTCATGGGCATCATTACAAATCTGCCCGGCCTCAGCCGCGTCAGCATCGAGCCGAAGGCCGTCAAAGAATCTCCCGCGAACTTCCTGCTCACCAGCGAGCTCCGCGCCGGCAATCGCAACCTCGGCTGGATCGCCCAACTGCATCCTTCGCGTGCCCGCGACATCAGCGCGCGTCATCCCGTCTATGTCGCCGAACTGCTCCTCAGCGCCCTGCGTCAGGGCAGCACCGGCCCCGCGAAGTTCGAAGAACTCCCGCGCTTCCCCGGCATGACCCGCGACGTCGCCATGGAAGTCCCCGCCGACCTCCCGCACGCCAAAGTCGCCGCCTTCTTTGCCAGCCAAAAAGAGCCCCTCTTCATCGCCAGCGAAGTCTTCGACGTCTTCACCGATCCCACCGGCCAAAAAATCGCCAAGGATCGCAAATCCATCGCCTGGACCCTCACTTACCGCAGCCCCGAAAAGACCCTCGAAACCGCCGAAGTCGATGCCGCCCACACCAGCATCCTCTCCGCCCTCGAGAAGTCATTGCCCGCGACGGTGCGGCGGTAATCACCGCTCAAATCGGCAAATCACCTTCCTCAAGCGGTCGCCGCGAGTGATGTCTGACCGAGAGGATGACGACACGTTTGCTAACGATGGTGAAAAGAATGCGGAACTGGCTGCGGCGTTTGCGGAATATCAACTGACGTATCTCGGCTAGGAACCTACGGCTTTCCGGTGCCAGACGATGACGCTGCGGGTCGGTTGAAAGCGATTCGACTTTGGCGATCAAATCATCGCGCCAGCGGGCAGCGGAGATTGGGGCGCGGGCTTTGATCCAGAGATAAACATCCTCAAGTTCCCGTTGGGCATTTGGCGTGTATTCGACCTCAAAGCTCATAACTCGCGCAGCCTTTGATGCACGGTCTTGGCGGAGATGGTTTTGCCTGCGGCCAGTTCTTTGAGGCTCGTTTGGATGGACTTGATGGCTGCGAGTTCTTCCAAGGCGTTCTGGACCTTTTCATAAGCCCTGCGGCCCAGAAGCACCGCTTCCGCACGTCCGTTCACCGTCAGCACCTCGGGTCTCCCGGTCTTGTTCACGCGGCTCAGGTGATTCTTGGCGTTGCGTTGGAAGTCTGTGAGCGGATGGATGTCTTCGAGTTGGAACATACCCCAGAATAAGCATGGAATTCCATGCGAATCCAGCGTCGATTCCATCAAGTGGCTTCGCCGATCACCTTCGCGACGCGATCCATCTCGGCTTCGGTGTTGTAGAAGTGCGGGCTGAAGCGCAGTAGGGGTTGGCCGGCGCGATTGTGGCGCAGGGAGGTGGCGATGTTGTTCGACGCGAGATGCTTGGAGATGTCCTCAAGCGAGCGTGAGGCGTGCTGAACGGTCGTGATGGCTGAAGCGTTGATGCTTTTGGGATCAGGGCCGAGGAAGGTGAAGCCTTGCGGTGTCAAACCGGCATGCAGACGGGCTTTGAGTTTCACCAACTGCGTGTTGATGGCTTCGAGGCCGATTTCTTGAATCAAATCGATGCCGGCCTTCATGCCGAGGATGCCGGAGATGTTCAACGCGCCGGGTTCGTAGCGACGGCCGCCGCGTTCGAAGGCGATTTCCTCCTGTGCGATGAAGTTGGGACTGCGCACGTTCCAGGAGCCGAGGAGGCTGGGGCGCAGCATGTCCTGCAGCTCCTCGCGCACATAGAAAATGCCCGCGCTCATCGGCCCGAGCATCCATTTGTGCGAGTCGGCGGAGAGGAAATCGACATGGTCGACGCGCGTCTCGAACGCGCCGACGGTTTGAATGGCATCGAGACAGAACAGCACGTCGCGTTCGCGCAGCATGCGGCCGATGCGGTCGATTTCGATGCGGTAACCGCTCAAAAAGTGGCAGGACGCGAGTGCGACGAGCTTTGTCTTCGGCGTGAGCGCCGCTTCGACGAGTTCGGGTGTGATTTCTCCCGGTGACGCGGGTTTGAGATGTTTCAGCAAGACGCCATGCCGCTCCAGATCGCTCCATGGATAGACGTTGGCTGGATAATCGTCGAGATAGCTGACAACTTCGTCACCGGCCTGCCAGGGCAATCCGTTCGCGACGAGGCTCAATCCAACTGAAGTCGGGCCGATGAGCGCGATCTCGCTGGCTTTGGCACCGATGAGCTTGGCGGCGACGATGCGCGTCTCATTCACCGCACGCCACGCTTCGGGATACTCCTGCATGCGCAGGCTGCATTGTTCGAGGTAGTCCTGCATCGTGCGCGCAACACGGCGGGGCAGGATGGTGACGCCCGCATGTGCGAGGAACAGGCTGTCCTTGACCACAGGAAACTCGTGCTGACGCAGGGATTCGTCCGAGAGGAGAGCCTGTAAGGAGAGCTGGATCATGTTGGAATGTGGAATGTGGAATTCGGAGTGCGGAATAACGTTTCAAACGCGGACACGGATCATTCCGCAATCCACATTCCGAATTCCGCACTGCTAAGCCACCTTCAAGGTCTTCGCGCCTTCGTCGATGAGATGCCAGAAGTGCTTGGACTGGCTCAACGCCGCGTCTTCTCCAGCGCCGGGCAGGTTGCTGCGGTAGAGGAAGTCGGTGAGGGTGTTTTTGTGCAGCACGCGGTGCACGCGGACGTTGCCTTCGACGATGCTGAAGTAGATGCGGTGATCGCCGGCGCGGCAGCGGAAAAGTTTTTTGCTGCCGCGTTCGAGCACGCCGTAACGCTTCGCGAGAATGGCGTCGTCGATGTCGGCTGGCTGGATGTTCAGCGCCTCCAGGAGGTGGAACTGGACCTGCGTGGGAAGCTGCGAGAGCTCGGCGGCGCTGATGTCATTGAAAACAATCTGGATCACGGCGCGGGAAGGGGTTCGTGGTTGTTCAGAGTCTTCTGATGACGTGTTTTTTGCGGACGCTTTCCATCCACTTGTCGATGTTGGCTTTGGATTTCTCCGCGTTGATCATTTTTTCGATCTCGCCGCGCTTTTCCTCCAGCGCGGGGGCTTTGCCGAGCTTTTTAGCGTCGCAAGCGACGATGATGAAGGAACCTTCCTGCTCGATGACCGGGCTGATGCCGCCAGTTTTCAGATCCATCGCCGCGTTGGCGATGGCGGGCATCATGTCGGTCTTGGCCATCCAGTCCCAGGAGCCGCCGTTCTCGGCACGGCTGTCCTGGGAGTAAGTTCTGGCGCTGGCGGCGAAGTCGGCGCCGCCGAGCAGCTTCGAGCGCAGCTCCTGCGCGAGTTTTTTCTGCTTGTCGGCGGAGGAGCCGGCCTCGCCGCTGAACTTCGGGATGGTGATCGTGGAGATTTTGATCTGGTCGCCTTCACGCCACTTGTCCACATTCTTGCTGTAGTATTCCTCGACCTCGCGCGGCGTGGCGGGCGGGTGCTCGCCGGAGTTGCGGGAGCGCATGACGTTCATGATGACCATTTTTTCGCGCATCTCGCGGAACTTCTTCACGGACATGCCGCTTTTGGCCAGCTCGTCCACGAAGGCGTCACGGTTGCCCTTGAAGCTCTCACGGATGATCGTGTTGATGTCATCATCGACGTATTGTGACTTGATGACGCCGCCGAGTTTTTTGAATTCGGCGAGGAGGATTTCGCGGTCGATGAGGGATTCGAGGGCGGAACCCCGGAGGATGGCGAGCTCCTTGCTGACACGGGCCGGATCATTCTGAAACTGGTAACGGATGATCTGCTCCTGGGCCTTGATCGTGTCCCGCACCTCGGAGGAGGCGATGGGGGTGCCATCGACGACGGCAACGATGCGGTTGGAGTAGGTCTGGGCCGTGGCGCAGGCGCAGGCGAGGACGGCGAAGATGACTGGCAGGCTGTTGCGAAGGGAAATCATGAAGAACCGGCTGCCATCGTAGGGCGTGGGGGCGGCGTGGCAAGGTGAAGTTCAGCCTCGTGGCCGCATCTCACGCAGCTTCGCCTTGCGTGAGCGCGGCTCCACTCTCTACTCTGCGCCTCCCAACCGCCGACCCACTCCAGCCATGAGCAAGAAAGCCGCCTCCAAGCCTGCCAAAGCCCCCGCATCCTCCACCAAGAGTCTCCTTGTCGAAAACCGCGTCTTCAAGCCCTCGGCGGAATTTTCCAAAAAGGCCCGCATCAGCTCCATGGCACAATACAAACGGCTGCATGCCGAGTCGTTGAAGAATCCCGCCAAGTTTTTCGGCGCGGAGGCGAAGGAGCTGGCGTGGGCGAAACCTTTCACCAAGGTGCTCGACTGGAAATGCCCGAACGCAAAGTGGTTTGTCGGCGGCAAGCTCAACGTCAGCGAAAACTGCCTCGACCGTCATCTTGATGGCTGCCGCAAGACGAAGGCCGCCATCATCTGGGAAGGCGAACCCGGCGAGAAGCGCATCATCACCTACCAGCAGCTCCACCGCGACGTGTGCCGCTTTGCCAACGTGCTGAAGCGCAACAACGTGAAGAAAGGCGACCGCGTCATGATCTACATGCCGATGGTGCCTGAGGCCGCCGTGGCCATGCTGGCCTGCGCCCGCATCGGCGCCCTGCACAGCGTCGTGTTCGGCGGCTTCAGCGCGGAGTCCATCAAGGACCGCGCCGTTGACTGCGGCGCGACGGTGGTGATCACCGCGGACGGCGGCTACCGCCGTGGCGCGGTCGTCCCGCTGAAGAAAAACGTCGATGACGCGCTCAAGGGCGGCGACACGCCGGTGAAGACCGTCATCGTGCTCAAGCGCACCGGAAATGACATCCACATCGAGGAAGGACGCGATGTGTGGTGGCATCGTGAACTCGAGTACGTCGATGCGAGCTGCCCGCCCGTGGCGCTCGATTCCGAGGCGCCGCTTTTCATCCTTTACACCAGCGGCAGCACCGGCAAGCCGAAGGGCATCCTGCACACCACCGGCGGCTACCTTTTGCACTCCTACATGACCTGCAAATACGTCTTCGATCTTCGCGACGATGACGTGTACTGGTGTACCGCCGACATCGGCTGGGTCACCGGCCACAGCTACATGGTCTATGGTCCGCTGGCCATGGGTGCGACCACTCTGATGTATGAAGGCGCGCCGAACTGGCCGGAAAACGACCGCTTCTGGCGCATCATCGACGAATACAAAGTCAGCATCTTCTACACCGCGCCGACCGCCATCCGCGCCTTCATGAAATGGGGCGACGAGTGGCTCAAGAAGCACGATTTGAGCAGCCTGCGCCTCCTCGGCACCGTCGGCGAGCCGATCAATCCTGAAGCCTGGATGTGGTATCACAAGAAAGTCGGCGGCGGCAAATGCCCGATCGTCGATACCTGGTGGCAGACCGAGACCGGCGGCATCATGGTCACGCCGCTCCCGGGCGCCATCCCGACGAAGCCCGGCACCGCCACGCTGCCGTTCTTCGGCGTCGATGTCGGCATCGTCGATGATCTCGGCAACGAAGTTGGCACGAACGAGCAGGGCAAGCTTGTCATCAAAAAACCCTGGCCGTCCATGCTGCGCGGCATCTGGGGTGACAAGGATCGTTATCAGAAGACCTACTGGGCCGACTTCAAAGGCTGGTACTTCGCCGGCGACGGAGCGCGTCGTGACAAGGACGGCTACATCTGGATCATCGGCCGCATTGACGATGTGCTGAATGTCGCCGGCCACCGCCTCGGCACCGCCGAGGTGGAAAGCGCCCTCGTCTCGCATCACGCCGTCGCCGAGGCCGCCGTCGTCGGCCGCCCGGATGAGATGAAAGGCCAGGGCGTGGTCTGCTTTGTCACGGTGAAGGAAGGCATCACCGCCAATCGCGAACTCGGTGAAGAATTGAAAAAGCACGTCCGCAAGGTCATCGGCCCTGTCGCCACGCCGGACGAAGTCCGGTTCGCCGCCGCGCTGCCCAAAACGCGCTCCGGCAAGATCATGCGCCGTTTGTTGAAGCAAATCGCCGCCGGTGAGCTCATCAAAGGCGACACCACCACGCTCGAGGACATCAACGTCATCGCACAGCTCGCCGCGAGCAGCGGGGAGGATTGATTCATCGCGCCAGGGCTCGGAACACAGGCCGGATGCGGACGCCTTCGTCCGCATCCGGTGTTGTTCATGGCATTGACGCGACAAGGTGGTTGCGTCATGCATGCGCAGCATGAACACCGCGCTGCTTGCAACTGTCATCATTTCCGGTGCCTGCGCTTTGGGTTCTGGATGTACGCTCGCACCGCCGCTTCATCTCGTCCCACCGTCGAGACGAAGTAACCCAGCGCCCAGAAGTGCTGCCCCACGAAGTTGCGGCGCCGCCCTCCGTAGGTCCGTGCCAGATGGATCGCGCTCTTGCCCTTGAGGTAGCCCACCACCTGCGACACCGCATGCTTCGGCGGCACGCTCAGCAGCATATGCACATGATCAGGCATCAGATTCCCTTCCTCCACCCGGCATTCCTTCTGCTCCGTAAGCGACATGAATACCGCTCGTGGCCGTCCGTCATCTTCACCACGTCGCAGCGCAGGTCGATCTGCCCCCCCCCCGACTCGAGCGCATGCGCGGGAAAAAATGAGCTCATGGAAAGTGCGGGCCGCGGTCATGGAGCGGCGCTTCGATGCCATCGGGGATGAGGGCAGGGCTCACCCTTCGAACTTCCGCCCGATTTTTTCGTCGAGCCACTGGCGCAGTTTGTCGAGGCCTGCGCCGGTGTCGGCGGAGATGGGATGGACTTTGACGCGTTTGAAGCGCTCTTTGAGATTGGCGAGGTGCGCGGCGCTCTCGGGCAGGTCGATCTTGTTGGCGAGGATGCACCATGGGCGTTTGGCGAGCTCCTTCGAGTAGAGGGAGACTTCGGTGCGCACGGTTTCGAGGTCGGCGACGGGGTCGCGGCCTTCGGTGCCCGCCGTATCGACGACGAAGAGCAGGATGCGGCAGCGCATGATGTGGCGGAGGAAATCGTGGCCGAGGCCGATGTTGTTGTGCGCGCCTTCGATCAAGCCGGGGATGTCTGCGAGGGTGCCGCGGCGGTTTTCGCCGAACTCGATCACGCCGACCATGGGTTGCAGCGTGGTGAAGGGATAGTTCGCGATCTTCGGCTTGGCGGCGCTGAGTTTGGAGAGCAGGGTGGATTTGCCCGCGTTGGGGAAGCCGACGAAGCCGGCGTCGGCGATGCTGCGCAGCTCGAAGTGGAAGTCGCCCTCCTCGCCAGGCGTGCCGGGGGTGAACTCGCGCGGGGCCTGGTGGGTGGAGGTTTTGAAATGGACGTTGCCTTTGCCGCCTTTGCCGCCTTTGCAGAGGATGTGGGTGCCGTTGGTTTCGGTGAGGTCGGCGACGGGCTCGTATTTGAGCACGACTTCGCCGGTGGCCTCGTCGAGTTCCTCGATCACGCGGCTGACGAGCGTTCCGGGCGGGACTTTGAAGGTCATGTCCCTGCCGCTGCGGCCGGTGCACTGGGTGGCTCCGCCTTTCGCGCCGTCCTCGGCGAAGAGGCGGTTGTTATAGACATAATTGCGCAGGCTGTCGGTGCTGGGGTCGGCGAGCAGGATGACATTCCCACCAGCGCCGCCGTCCCCGCCGTCCGGGCCGCCTTTGGGGCGGAACTTGCCACGGTGGAAGTGCGCGCTGCCATCGCCGCCTTTTCCGGCGCGCGCATGGACTTTGATCTGATCTACAAACATGGCGGTCGAGTTAGCCGGGGATGGGGCGCAGGGCAAGGTTTTGCTTCATGCGGAGCTACTGCCCTGCGGTGGTTTTGACGACGCGGGGATAGAAGAGCTGCATGGCGCGGCGGAGGTGCGGGCTCTTCAGGCTGGCGGCGTAGATCGCGTCGGGGACGCCACGGGTTCTGGCCAGCAGGTGGTAGGCGCCGAGGGCCTCGAAACCGGCGTTGAGCGCTCCTTCCATCGGCAGGTAGCCGCGGCCATCGACATCGAGGTTCTCCACCAGTCCCCATGGCGGGAAGTAGCCGGCTTTCTCCATGCGGTCGAAGAGGCTGAAGAGCTCGTCGGGCTTCGAGCGCAGCGTAGAGGACATCAGGATGTAGTGCGGATGAATGAGTTTTTGATCTGGTAGGTCAACGCCGCCGACGTGGTAGCCGTTGCCGTGGCGGTTCTCACCGGCGGAGAGGCCGTAGATGCCGTCGCGCGCCGCTGGTGAATGCGGCCAGTGTTTGGGGATGTAGGCGCGCTGTGCGCCGAGCATGGCGCGGCGCACGCTGAGCCAGCGCACTCCGTCGTGCGCGTCGGGCTCGTCACTGTCGAAGTCGGGATGGAAGAGGCTTTGGAGCTCGGGGATGAAGCCGGTGCCCTGCCATGCCTTGCCCGGCCTGCGCATGGGCGGCGGGTGGTGGCCGGGGTTGGCGATGCCTTCCAGTAGCATGACCAAGGTGGTCTCGCCTCCCCAGTCCTGCCAGCCGTGCGGCAGCAGGGTGACGCCATCCTCTTCGTAGCCATGGGACAGATGCCCGTCTGGCAGACGCATGAGGTCGAACTCGATCTGCTGTGCATGATTCACGATTTCCTCGGCCACGGTGTGCTGGTCGAGCATTAGCGCGGCGAGGAGCATCGACTGCATGTAGATGGCGGTGTCCACTGTGCTGTACTCCGTGCCGGGATGGATCTGATACGCGTTGCCTTGGCGGCGTACAAAATGCGGGAGCAGGCCGCGGGCAGTCTTCAGTTTCCCCACCGCCTCATGCGTGCGTGCGAGCACCCAGCGTGCGTAATCCGGGGAGACGACGCCCGCTGCCTTCTGCGCGGCGGCGGCGGAGGCCAGCACATACATGCCGGTCGCGGACACGGACTCAAACGCGCCCTCCTCGATGTGCGCGCGGTCGCGGACAAAGCCGGTGTCCAGCGAGTAGCAACGCGCGATCTTCGCATACGAGGTGAGGAACGCATGCGCGTCCCACGGCAGGCCGGGCATCTCCAGCCCCAGCCAGAGGCCGGACACCTTCACCTCCGCGCCCGGCTCCGCCGTCCAGGCGATGACCTTGCCATCCCTGATTGTCTCCGGGGAGACTGGATGCACGGACATGCGGTAGTTCTGCTCGTTGAGATCGACGAATCTGCCCCACCGCACCTCGTCGGCGGGCGATTTGATCTCCAGCTTGATCTTCCCCCTCCCAGCGGCCTCCAGCATGACCGCGGTGACCTTCGGCTGGTGGCCTGGTGTGATCTGCTCTGGATAGGCGCGCATGAAATCCATCACGCGTTTTTCGTTTTTCACCTGCCCGGCAAGACTGTGCCATATCCCCGCCCATGACTCAGGCTCCTGGCCGAGGTGAACGACGATCTCATCGGTGAGCCACTCGATCTGATGCTCGGCCGGGCCATGGAAGCCGAAGTCACTGCCGATGTGCGTGTAGGCGGTGAAGGAGTTCAGCCGCTTCGTGCCCGCCAGCACCTGCTGCGTCTCGTCGCGGTGGATGAAATACTCCTGCACCGGCTGCCAGACGAGTCGTGTGGCCGGCTGGGCCGCCGCCTGCGTGCAAAGCACTGCGGCGGCTCCGATGGCTGGAAGGAGACGCATTGATCTCTTACGCCACAAGCGTCCGCGTTTCTTCGTCGGCTTTAGAAACAGCAAAGGAAGGCTCAGCGCTGCTCGATGGGCACGACCTTCTGACCGTAGGGCTTGCCGACGTATTCGCTCAGCGGACGGAACAGGCGGTTTTCGCTCCACTGCTCCAGCACATGCGCGGTCCAGCCGCTCATGCGGGCGATGGCGAAGACGGGCGTGAAAAGGTCGGTCGGGATGTCGAGGCTGTAGTAAACCGTGGCGCTGTAGAAATCGACGTTGGCGTTCAGCCCCTTCTGCTCGCGCATGATCTGTGCGATGCGCTCGGACATCTGGATCCACTTCGCCTCGCCGAGCTGCTCGGTGAGCTTGATCGCCATCTCGCGCAGATGTGGCGCACGCGGGTCGAGCACCTTGTAAACACGGTGGCCGATGCCCATGATTTTCTTCTTCTGCGCCAGCGCATCGGCCATCCAGGCGTCCACCTTGTCGAGGCTGCCGATTTCTTGCAGCATGTGGATCACGCCCTCATTCGCACCGCCGTGCAGCGGGCCTTTGAGCGCGCCGATGGCGGCGCTGATGGCGGAATACATGTCGCTCAAGGTCGAGGCGACGACGCGTGCGGTGAACGTGCTCGCGTTGAAACCGTGCTCAGCGTGCAGGATGTAGGCGATGTCGAGCGTGCGCTCCGCCTCCTTGCTCGGCACCTCGCCGGTCATCAGATACAGGAAGTGCGCCGCCTCGCTGAGGTCCTTGCGCACGGGCGGCAGATCCAGCCCCTGGCGCGCACGGTGGAAGTAGGCGGCGATCACCCCGATCTGTGCAATGAGGCGGATCGCGTTGGCCAGGTTTTCGCTCATCTCGATGTCATGGCGCTTCTGGTCGTAGCAGCCGAGCATCGAGACGGCGGTGCGCATGATGTCGATGGGCTTCGCCGTCTTCGGCGCGGTCTTGAGGAAGTCGATCACGCCGTCCGGCAGCTCGCGCTCGGCCCGCAGCGCGGAGGTCAGCGCCTCCAGCTCGGCCTTGTTTGGCAGCTTGTTGTAGTAAAGCAGGTGGACGACCTCCTCGTAGGTCAGCTTCACCAGCTCATTGATGTCGTAGCCGCAGTAGAACAGCACGCCTTCCGCTCCCTTCACCTCACCGAGACGGGTTTCAGCGGCGACGATTCCTTCAAGACCTTTGGAGACAACAGACATGGCGGCGTGGGGGTGCGGGGTTCGGGTGGGGAAAAGCACATAGCGTGCTGAAACCACGCCTCAACCAAAGAGTCAGCCGCAGGAAAAGAAATCTTCGGGGATGTCCGGCACCTGTTGCCTCAAAAGTATACTGCCGCGCATCAGAAACTTTCATTTTGAGAAGAACTGAAAGTTGAGGGTGAGCAGGGAGCGGAGTTCCGCGTTGGCGGTGGTGGTGAGCTCGTGCAGGCAGTTGTCGATGGCGTGACGAAAGTCGGCAAAATTCTG
>JAEUHJ010000071.1 GCA_016795375.1 Verrucomicrobiaceae bacterium | reverse complement strand
CTGCGTGCCGTGCCACCCCCCGTGCGCAAGCCTGCGTCTGTGTCGATGCGCAGGCGGCACTACATCGCCACGATCAACCCCAACTACCTCGCCGCTCTGCTCGCTCACTTCGCCGCTTGATCGTTAGTGCGTCCGCCCTGCGTCATGGATGGCCTCCGCCACACCGGCGATCAGGCCGCCTTCAAAATTTCAACGTGACGGGACTTTCCGGCCACTTACACTCCACCCCCCCTTCCGCCGCTCCGCATGCTTTGGAACCAGAACATCGATCCCACCAAGGATCTGTCACAAAAGCCTTTCATCCTCTGGCGTCCGTTTGTCGCGGCCTGGGAGTGGCTGTTTCCGCCCACGGTTGCCCATCGGGACCGCCAGTCCTCCCTCTCGCGCTGGGTCGCCGGTTTCGTCATGGCGAGCATCTGCGCCACGCTGCTGATCCTCGGCATCACCTACGCCAGGCCGCTGAAGAATTCGTACAAGAACATGCGCGCTGAAAGCATGGTGAAGGAGGCCCGGCGCATGGCCGAGAACGGACAGATCGTCAACGCCGTGATCAAGGCGCAGGAGGCCGTGCAAAAGGCGCCCGAGAGCATTGACGCCATTCGTTTGAACTTCGAGTACTTCACGCTGATGAAGCGCGACACCGCGCTCTATTTTTATGACAGGCTCAAGCAGAAGGAGGCACTCACCTCCACCGACGAGCAGCTTCATGTGCGCTGCCTCCTGAATCTCGGCCGCCCCAAGGAGGCGTCCAACGCCCTCGAGAAGCTCATGCAGGTCGAGCAGCCCAGCGAGGCGCTCATGAGACTTGCCGAGGAGGTCTGGGGCAAGCGTGACCAGAACAAACCGCTCCTCTACATCCTGCGCAACTATTCCAAGGCTCATCCCGAGGACAAGGAAAGCCTCCTCCGGCTCGCCAAGGTGCAGCTCGACTCCGGCAACCCGCTGGAAATCGGCGAGGGCATGGAAAAACTCTGGAGCCTCGCCGCCCAGGATGACGCGCTTGGTCTCCAGACCCTCGAATACCTCACCAGCCTGCCCTCTCTCACTCCCGCGGACACCCGGAGGCTCGTACAGCGTCTCAAGACCCACCCGCGCGCCGACGACACGCACTACGTCACCGCCTTGAAGCGCGAGGTGGAGGCGTCCCCGGAGCACAAAAAAGAAATCGTCATGGAGGCCGTGGCGAAATACCGCGATAAAAAACGCGATGATCTCTCCCCCTTCATCCGCTGGCTCGTCGAGGAGGGCGAGTTCGCCCAGGTTCTCGCACTCGTGCCGGAGGAGGATGCGAAGGCCCACCCCGGCATCCTGGTGAATTACCTCAATGCCCTGAGCATGCTGCGGCGCTTTGATGACGTGGAGCGCATCGTCAATGATTCCAAGGTCGCCGGCATTCTCGATCCTGCCACGCTCGCCATGTATCGCGCCCACCTTGCTTTCGTGCTCAAAAAACCGGCCCAGGAACTTCGCTCCAAACTCATCACCGCCAAGGATGCCGCCGAGCTCAACGGACGCTATCCCGCCCTCATGCAGATCGCCCGCTACGCCGAGGAGCGCGGCCACTTTGACATCGCTGAAGAAGCCTACCGCCTCACCATCAAGGCCGCCCGCCGGGCCTCCGCCTCTCCGCAGATCGAGCGTGAGGCGTTCACCGGCCTCATCAATGCCTGCGAGGCCAACCACAACACTGAGTCCCTCCTCCAGGCCACCACTGAGGCCGTCCAGCGCTGGCCGGACGACAACGCCTTCATCGAACGGAACCTCTACGTCAGCCTGCTGGCCGGAAAAAACATCGAGCTCGCCCTGCGCAATGCCCAGAAACTCCTCGGCCTGCAGCCCAAGGACAACCTGCGCAAGCTCACGGTCGCCATGGCCTACTGGCGATTGCAGGACATCCAGCAGGCCGTCTCCTTTCTTCAGTACATGGATCTCAACGCGTTGAGTGAAGGCCAGCGCGCCGTGTTCGCCGCCATCGCCCACAAAGGTGGTTTTGCCAGCGAGGCGCTCGGTGTCGTCAAGGCCATCGATCCCAGGAGTGGCATGCTTCCCGAGGAGCGGCGGTGTTATCAGATTTCCCTGCGCTGAACGGCGCGAAGCGCGTCGTGCCAAGGCGCAAAAAAACCGCCCTGCTCAGGGCGGTCGTTGCCAGGATTCCCAATGGCGGAGCGGACGGGGCTCGAACCCGCGACCTCCAACGTGACAGGCTGGCGTTCTAACCAACTGAACTACCGCTCCTTTGCCGTTTGGGGCCGCGATAGTAAACGCAGCCCCCTTTCTGGCAAACGGAAACTTCCACCGTCAGCATTTTCTCCGTGGAAAAAGATGCTCCACTGCTTTTCACGGAGGAGGTGCCGGCGGATTCGCGGCGGGAGGGCCGAGCTGCTCGCGCAAGCCGCCGGTTTCCGAAGGCAGGGTGAGGGAGACTCCACGGCCGCGACGCGCATCATCATCCGGCGGAATGACGATGACGGGAGGTTCATTCACCGGCAGAGCCTTCGGCACCGCCGGTTGCGCGGAAACAGCGGGAGCGGGTTTGATGACGGAGGATCTGCCCTCCTTGACGGCTTCCACCGGCGGAGCGCCCTGTTTTTTCTGCCATAAAGCACCGCCGGAAAGATGGGCGCAGAAGGCACCGAGCACCATGGAGCCGCCCAGGAACACAGCGACCTTCAGCCACTTGGGAACGTCGTCATCCTGGATGAGGTGCGCGGGCAGCGTGGGTGGCGCGCTGGCGGCGGCGCGCGCCCAGTCGGGCGCGTCGGGCGGCGCGGGTTCGCCGCCGGTGTTCCGGAAGAGCAGTTCGGCAAAACCGATGTTTGATTCCTCCTTGTCTGCGGACATGCCGGTGGTGAGGGCGACAGGGCCGCGCAGAGATTCCGGATTGGAAAAATTGCTCTTCGCACCAGTTTTGGTGACGGGGATGGTCTTGGAACGGGGCTTCAAGCCCAGCTTCGGAGCAGGCTCCACGTCGCCGGGTTGTGGAGGGGCGTTCGGTTTGACCAGATCGTAATGCTGGATGATCCGGGCATAGCGGGCCAGGAAATCACCGCGCTGGGCGGGTTTTGATTCGGCCACCTTGGCGATCTCGTCATCGAGCAGGCGGGCGATTGTTTCACGTTCACGCGCGCCGCCTTCCGGCTCCGCGCGCACTCCGACGGGGCATTCGAGACCTAGGAGGTACTGGCACAAGGCGGAGAGCCAGCCGGCGTGCCAGAGAGTGGTGCTGGCGGCCCGGGCGGGCGGCAGCAGCACGGCGGGGTCCGTCCCCCGGCCGGACATGGCGGCAAAGGTGGGGTGCGCGCGCACGATGATGTTGAAGGCGGGCCACTCGTTGAGCCTGGAGACGAGCAGCTTCGTGCTGCGTGAATCATCGCGCGGGAAGCCGGTGAGCAGGAAGATGTCCTCAAGGCGCAGCTTGTTGACCGCCAGGGAGGAGCTGTCGATCTGTGCGAGCGCTGAATCGAGTCCGGCGAGCACGAGATAAGCCTCCTGCACATCGAGCCAGCGGCGT
>JAEUHJ010000032.1 GCA_016795375.1 Verrucomicrobiaceae bacterium | reverse complement strand
CAAGGCCTACGGCGCGGACTCCATCCTCGTCGTGCCCGGCGTCGTGAACGAGGAAGTGCCTTACGCCGTCGCGTGGGCGCGCTCCATCACCCAGCTCAAGAAGGCCGTGCCGCTCGCCCAGGAGCTCGGCGTGAAGATTTCCATCGAGAACGTCTGGAACAATTTCATCCTCAGCCCGATTGAGGCGGTGAAATTCCTCGACGAGATCGGCGATCCGGTCGTCGGCTGGCACTTCGACATCGGCAACGTGCTGCGCTACGGCTGGCCGGAGCATTGGATCCCCGTGCTCGGCAAGCGCATCAACCGCATCCACGTCAAAGAATACAGCACGAAGAAGATGAAGGATGAGGGCGTGTGGAAGGGCTTCGACTGCGACCTCACGCAGGGCGACAACAACTGGCCCGCCATCATGAAGGCGCTCGACAGCATCGGCTACACCGGCTGGGCCATCAGCGAGCAACGCGGCGGCATCAATCCGAACGGCCTCAAGACGCTCACCGAACGCATGGACACGATTTTCGCGATGTGACGATGCCCTCCGCCCTCGCCATTTTCGCCCATCCTGACGACATCGAGTTCGTCGCCGCCGGAACCCTGCTGCTGCTCAAAGAGCGTGGCTGGGACATCCACTACATCAACCTGTGCAGCGGCCACGGCGGCTCCGTGCAGATGGACGGCCCCACGACGGCGAAGAAGCGCCTCGAAGAAGGCAAGGAGGCCGCGCGCATCCTCGGCGCCACGTTTTATCCGCCGATCTGCGATGACTTGGAGCTGGCCTACGACGTGAAATACCTGCGCCAGGTCGCCGCCGTCGTCCGCATGGCGCAGCCCGGCATCGTGCTCACACACGCACCGGCCGATTACATGGAGGATCACATGGCCGCCTGCCGCCTGGCCGTCACCGCCGCTTTCGCGCACTGCATTCCAAACTTCCAGACCGAGCCGCATCTGCCGTCCTATTCGCATGACGTGACCGTTTATCATGCCATGCCGCACGGTTTGAGCGATCCGCTGCGTCAGAAGCTCATGGCCGGCTCCTACGTCGATACGACCAGCGTCCACGCATGCAAACGCGAGGCCCTCGCCGCGCACGAAAGCCAGAAGCACTGGCTCGACGTCAGCCAGGGCATGGATTCCTACCTCATCAGCATGGACGAGGCAGCACGCGCCATCGGCAAGCTGTCCGGCCAGTTCGAATACGCCGAAGGCTGGCGCAGGCATCTGCACCTCGGCTTCAGCGCCAAGGACATCGACCCGCTCAAAGACGCCCTCGGCGATCTCTGCCTCATCAACGAGGCCTACGAAAAAGCGAAGGCGACTCCGGTGTAGGCAGAGTTAAAAGTTCCAAGTTTAAGGTTTCAAGTTTGCCCAGATGCCGCACGGAACTTGAAACTTGGAACCTTAAACTTGAAACCTGGCCTTCGATGCCTCCGCCACTCACGTATTTATTGATCGACGGCCACAGCGTCATCCACGCGTGGCCGGAGCTGCTGCGTGAGCATCGCATCGCCTCTCGCCGCCATCTGGCACGCACGGAGTTGCTGAAGCGCCTGCGCAATCTCCAAGACATGAGCGGCATGCAGGTTGTCGTCGTGTTCGATGGCGCCAAGCAAGGCACCAACGAGGAACGCGAACCCGAAGGCCTCCAAATCATCTACGCCGATCCCGGCACCACGGCGGACACGATCATCGAACGTCTCGTCGCCAAGTACGCCAGGGAGCGGCCCATGCGCGTCGTTTCCGCCGACGGCATGGTGCGTGAGACGATCCTGTCATTCGGAGCTGAATGGAGCAGTCCTGAAATCCTCCGCAGCCTGTGTGACGGAGCCGAGCGCGACATGCGCGCCCGTCTTGCCTGAATCCGAATCCGTTCTAACATCGGCCCCATGAGCCTGCACAAGTCCTTCTTCCTCCTCGCGCTCGGTGTCTCGTTTGCCCTGGGCCAGGTTCCGGAAGCCGCCCGCGCCCCGATCTCCGATGAGGTGAGGAAAATCCTCCTGGAGGCACGCGAGATGCGCGTCCATCACCGCTACACCGACGCGCTCGCCAAACTGGATGAGGCTGAGAAGCTCGCCCCGAACCTCCCCGACATCTACGCTTTGCGTGGGGACATCCATCTCGCGCCGCGCCGCCGTGACTTCGATCTCGCGCTGCCGCAGTTTGAGAAGGCGGCGGCGCTCGCGCCTGCCAGCCCGCTGCCGAAGTTCAACCTGGCCGAGTTTTACTTCGTGAAACACGAGTTCGACACCGCCCTGCAATCCTTCACCAAGCTCACGGTGGATTTCCCGAAGCTGCCGATGGTCATCCGCCATCTGGTGCATTACAAACGCGCCCTCTGTGAGTTGAAACTCGGCCACCGCAAGAACGCGGAGCAAATCGTGGCGGACAACTTCACCTTCATGGATGACACGCCCGCCTACTACTTCAGCAAGGCGGCGCTCGCCTTCGATCTCGGCGATACCGCCAAAGCTGGCGAGTGGGTGCGACGCGGCGTGGCCGCCTTCAAAGGCCCGGCCTGTGAGCCGTACTACGACGCGTTCAAAGAACTGCGCTGGGTGCCTGACATGGAGCTCAACGCGCCGGAAAATCCGCCCAAGCAGCGGTAAGGTGGCGGTGCTGCCTTCACCGGAAAACCCGGCGGCCGGGATCCCGTCACGGCTTTTTCGCCGCCACGCCCAGCCACGGATGCGTGTCTGACGTGATGAGCAGATCGCCGCGGGGTTCGGTGAAAGGAATTGTGTAACTCGCCAGCTCGATCTGGACGACGTCAGGCGCGCTGGTGACGATCTCCACCGCGAAAGGCGCCTGGCTTTCGGCCGCCTCGGCGGCGGCTTTGAGGGTGAGTTTCACCTCACCACCTTTCGCAGGCACCTCGACAGGCTCCGCCGTGACTCCAGCGGGCAGCCGCGTGGCACGCGCCTGGATTTTCCCTTCAAACTTGCCATCCACCTTCACGCCGAGCTTCACCTCCACAGATTTCCCGGCCTCGACACGGTAGGCGTGCGTGTCGAGCGACGCTTTGAGCGAAGGCGCGAAGGGCCGCGCCGAAAGCTCGTAGCCGTGGTCCGCGCTGCCCTGGCGAAAACGGTCGGCGACGACCAGCTTGAACGTGCCGTCCTTCGGCGCCTTCCAGCGCAGCGCAGGATCAAGGCCGCCGTTTTCATCATCGGCCTGCTGCAACACCTTCCCTCCGGCGTCTTCGACGCGCAATGTGGCATCCAGCGTGCCTCTGACCTCCCGGGAGCACGCGCTGATCTGCAAATCGTCCCCCTTCTTCGCAGTGAAGATGAAAGCATCCTCCTCATTTGGTTTCGCGATGCAGCCTTTGATTGTCGTCGGAATCACCAGCGCCTCCGGTTCATCTGCGGGGGCCGTCTTTGCCGGCCCGTCGCTGGCGATGAGGCGGTAAATGTGGTTCGCGCTGCCTTTGAACGCCACATCCGCCGCCGGCGGATGCGCGAAGGCGAACACCTGCACGAACAGCGCGCCATCCGCGGACGGCACATGCTGGATGCGCGGATCGAGGTTGTGCGTGTCGTGCCCGGCCGCGACTTCGACGCCGTGCGCGTCCAGCAACCGCATCGCCGGGTCCATCGGCGAGCCCAGCGCGTAACCGTGCAGCTCCAGCGTGATCACCCTGCCCTTCTGCGCACGGATTGCGAACGTGTCCACGTCGCCGGACTTCTCCAGCACACCATTGAACGTCACGTTCATCCTCGCCCCGGCGGCTTGGACGTCAGCGAGCGCGTCATTCGATTCTTTTTCAGGCACCTCCTCAAATTTCCCCACCTCGATGATGCGCGGTGGAGTGACGCCGTCCCGGGTGTGCAGACGCATGAGATACGGCCCCGCCGCGACCTCCGGGCCGATGCCGAGGAAGAACGTCTTCGGCTTCTCACCCGCCAGCGCGGCGATCCGGGGTTCGCTGACCCATGCCTGGGGCGAGGTCTTTTCGAGATCCTTGCCGCTCACTTTGACCTCGACACGCCGGCCGGTCTGCCCGCCCGCCGGGAAGACACCCTCAAAACCGGGCGGGGCCGCGTTCGCGACCGCTCCCAGCAGCAGAGTCACACCACCCGCAAAGACTCGCATCACGCAAACAGTTCGCGGATGGGACTCCCGCCGTTGATGAGCTGCAGAGGGCGCCCGGTGTTGGTGTGCAGGATCCGGTGCGGATCAATGCCCAGCTTTGTGTAAAGCGTGCAGGCGAAGTCCTCGGGCGAGTAGATGCTGTCGCTGGCATAGTAGCCCTTCGGATCGGTCGCGCCGACAATGCCGCCGCGCGGAACGCCCGCGCCTGCGAAGAGGATGTTCATCGCGCCCGGCCAGTGGTCGCGGCCGCTGTCTTTGTTGATCTTCGGCGTGCGGCCGAATTCTCCGAGCGCGACGACCAGCGTGCTCTCCAGCAGGCCGCAGCGGTCGAGGTCGGTGATGAGCGCGGCCATGCCCTGGTCGAACTTCTGCATGAACTCGCCCTTGCAGGTCTTGAACAGGTCGCGGTGATGATCCCAGCCGCCATAGTTCACGGTGACGAAAGGCACGCCAACCCCGACGAGGCGGCGGGCGAGCAGCAGGCGCTGGCCCAGGTCGTTGCGGCCGTAGAGATCGCGCGTCTTTTCGTCCTCCAGGTTGATGTCGAAGGCCTCCTGCGCGGGTTTCGAGGTGATCAGCTCGACCGCCTTGCCGTAAAAGGTGTCGAAGCTCACGGCCGGGTCTTCCGCGAGGGCGTTGTTGATGCGCTTCATGCGGTCCAGCGAAGCGCGCAGATCGCGGCGGGACAGGCCCCGTGCATCAGGCGGCAGCACCACGTCACGCACTTTGAAGCCCTTGTCGTTCGGATTGCCGCCGCAGACAAACGGCGCATGTTCCGCGCCCAGGAAATTCGGGCCGCCGCTGCGCGTGATTCCCGGCATGGTCATGTAACCAGGCAGGCCGTTCTGCGTGCCGCGTGTGTAGCTGACCACGCTGCCAAAGGACGGATGGAAGGTGACGAAGGCTCCGCAGCCCACCGGCACGGGCGTGGGGGAGCCGGTCATCATGTAATGATTGCCGCCGCCGTGGTTCGGATCCTTGTGCGTCAGGCTGCGCAGCACGGTGAACTTGTCCGCCACTTTGGCGAGGTTCGGCACGCATTCGGAGAAGTGAACGCCCGGGACGCTGGTCTTGATCGGTTTGAACTGTCCGCGGATGTCGGAGGGGGCGTCCGGCTTCGGGTCGAACATCTCGTAGTGCGACGGCCCGCCGTCGAGCCACACGAGGATGCAGTTCACCGGCCGTCCCGTGGAGGGCTGCGGCGCCGGGGCGGCCAGCGCCTTTGCCCGCAGCAAATCGGTGAAGCCCAGGCCTCCGCCGGCGGCGGCAAGTCCGAGTTTCAAGAAATCGCGGCGCTGATGGCCGGCGCAATTGTGGGTGATGCGTGACATCTTCGGGGGGGAAAGACCGGCAGATTACGGCCCTGGTGCCGCGTTCTTGCGCACATGTTGGAAATGCGTCGTGCTCAATGATTGAAAACGAACTCCGCCGAGTTCAGCAGGCTCCAAAGCACGTCCTCGATGCCCGCCTGCCGGCGTTGCACGCCGACGTCGATCGCCTTGCTCGCGATCGCCATCTCCTCGGCGTCCGGCAGGCGCGAGAAGCAGGCGAGGTAAAGCTCCTCGACGATCTGCGGGGTTTTCGCGCCGCTTCCGGCCAGACGGGCGGCGCGGCCTTTGGCGCTCACGAGCATGCCTTGCAGCCTGGTGGAATTCATGAGGTGCAGGGCCTGGACGACGCTGGACTTCGCATCCCGTTCACAAGGACACTGGGCGCTGCTGTCCGGCCGGCCGAAGGCGTCCAGGAACTGGCTGTCGAGCTTGTGGTTCCAGGTCTGCTTCGCCAGCGCGTCGGGCGGCATGCCTGTGAAGGTCTCCTTGACCCCCGTGGCGGCGCAGACGGCATCCAGCAACGCCTCGGCGGGCAGACGCCGGCGATAGCTGCGGCTGTGGTTCTTCAAATCAGTGAGGTTCGTCTCGTTCGGCAGGCTGCTGAGGCGGTAAACCTGCGACAGCATGATGGTGCGCATGAGATGCTTCAAATCGTAGCCGTGTTTCACGAAGTCGGCGGCCAGCCAGTCGAGCAAAGCGGGGTTCGTCGGCGGATTCGAGGAGCGGAAGTCATCCACGGGATCGACGATGCCGCGGCCCATGAAGCTGCTCCACACCCGGTTCACGATGGCGTGCGCGAAGTAGGGGTTCTCCGGGTTCGTCATCCAGTCCGCCAGCACCGCGCGCGGATCCTGCGTCTCCGCGATGGGGATTTCCTTGTCGGCGGGCGGGCGCGGTTTCAGCGACGCCTTGGTGACCGGATGTTCGATGCCGGCCGTGCCGGGCGCGAACCACCACTGCTCCGGCTCGCCGCTGATCGGCGCGGAGATGCCCTGCCCCTTGCGTTTCATCTGTGTGAAGAACGCGGCGAGCTGGTAGTAGTCCGTCATGTCCCATTTCTCCGTCGGGTGGTGGTGGCACTTCGCGCACTCCAGGCGCACGCCGAGGAAAATCTGGCCCACGAACGTCGCCGCATCGACAGGCTCACGCTTGTCACGCCAGATGGCCACGGGTCCGTCCTTGTGCGTGTTGCCCTCGGCGGTGAGCAGCTCGCGCACGAAGCGGTCCCACGGCTTGTTCTCGCGAAACGACCGCCGGATCCACTGATCGAGCAGATAAACCGGCTTCACACCGACACGCGACGGGTTCGGCCGGATGAGATCTCCCCACTTCACGGCCCAGTGATCGGCCCATTCCGGCCGCCGGAGCAGCGCCTCGACCCATTGCTCATGTTTCTTCGGCTCCTTGCTGGCGAGGAAGGCGCGCGCCTCCTCCACCGTCGGCAGCATGCCGATGGCATCCAGCGTGCTGCGGCGCAGAAACTCCGCGTCCGTGCATGTCGCGCCGGGCAGGAAGCCGAGCTTTTGCAGCCGCGCATAGACGAGCCTGTCGATCTCGTTGCGCACCGTGAGGCTGGCGTAGCGTTCCGGCGGCAGCACCTTGTCCACAGGCACCGCCACGCGGGAGATGGCCACCATCCCCATGTAACGCGCCACGACGACGGTTTCGCCGCTCTCACGGCCCGTCTTGATCCTCCCCGTCTCATCGACCTCCGCGACGCCCTTTTCGGAGGAAATGTAATCCGTCAACGCGGTGACATCGCGGCTGGTGCCGTCGCTGTACTTCGCCACGACCTTCAACACCTGCTCCTCGCTCTTGCGGTATGTTTTCTCCGCCGGCGTCACCTCGATGCCCGCCAGCGCCGGCTGGCCCGGCGTCTCATACGGCATCCCCTGGCGGATCCATTCCGCGATGGTCCTCGCCGATTCCGAATCCGGCTCGAACCGCTGCCCGCCCTCGTGTTGGACACGCACGGTCGCCTTTTGCAGAATGAGACTGTCCTCCGGCAGCGCGGGAAACACGCGGCGGCCGCGCGAGTCGGTCACGAACTCGGCGTAGTCGCCACGCGGGTCGAAGGCGAAGATCGACAGCTTGAACCCGGCCTGCCCGCTCGATTTCGCATGGCAGGAGCCGAGGTTGCAGCCCGCCTTCGTCAGAATGGGCAGGATGTCCTTCGTGTAGGACAGGCCGCCGGGCTGATTCCGGCCGGCCTCGCCGAATTTTGTGGCGTTTCCCTTCTCATCGAGCCGCGTCACGATGCCATCATGAGTGACGGCGAAGATATTTTTGCCATCCGTGCTCATCACGGCGGCGTTCGGCACCGCGTCGAGCGCGGCGACCTTCTTTTCCTTGCCGGAATTGAACGCCAGGCGCACACCATCGTGGCTTTTGAGCTCCGTCACCTGACGCAGGCCGCCGTGCTCATCGAAGTAGGTGAGGCTGGTGGAGTCTGCCGCCCACATCAGCGCGTTGATGCCGGCCGACTTGTCGCCCAGCAGCATGAGCATTTCCTTGCTGGCGATGTCCCAGACCTTCAGCTCCTTGTCCGCGCTGCCGGTGGCCAGCCATTTGCCGTCGTGATTGAAAGCGAGCGCCGTCACATGGCCGACATGCCCCTCGATCTTCGCGATTTCCTTCAGCGTGGACGCGTCCCAAACTTTCGCGAGATTGTCCGCGCCGCCGGTGGCGATCTGCCTGCCGTCTTTGCTCAGCACGAGGCTCAAAACATTGTCCGCATGCGCCTCGACCGTTTGCGCCGGCTTGGCCTCACCGGTCTTCCAGCGATGCAGCACGCCCTTCACACCCGTTGCACCGTCGGCGGCGACCAACGTCGAGTTGTCCGGCAGGAAGGTCAACGCGGTGACACGGCCTTCGAGCGGCGCGGCGAGAGTGTGCGCGAGTTTCCAATCAGCGGAATTCCACACCCGCACGCTGCGATAGCCCCCCGCCGCCAGCCGCGTGCCATCGCCATTCCACGCGAGCGACTGCACCACGTCCTTGTGCCCTTCGAGCGTGGCGACGACCGGCATCTCCCTCACGCTGACATCCCGCACCACCACGCGACTGCCAATGCCCGCCGCCAGCCACCGGCCGTCGGTGCTGAGCGCCAGCGCGGCCGCCGGCGCATGTCCGGACGGCAGCGCGGCCAGCTTGTCCGCCGGGGTCAGCTCGCCGAACTTCTTCAGCGCCGCCACATCCCACTTCGCACCCGCCTTCATCCACGCTTTCAACAGGTTGATCTGCTTCTCCGGGAGCTGCTTCTTCGGCGGCATGTGCTCGTCATCCTTGGCGGTGAGCGAGGAGATGATGCTGCCGCTCTGGATGGCTTCGAGGGCCGTCTCGCGTGTTTCCAGCGAGAGATCGCCCTTTTTCTTCTCCGCGTTGTGACAGCCGAGGCACTGCGTCTTCAAAATGCCCATCGCCTGGGCGGTGGGCACGCGCTTTTCCTCCGCGATGAGCGAGGTGGCAAGGATCAGTGGCAGGAGTCGGCGGAGCATGGAGGCCGCAAACTACGGGCGAGCACGGATGCCTCTTGCCAGACATTGAGCGAAGACGAAGCCCTGTGATCGTCAGAACTCGATGCCTTCATCCATCAGAGCTTGGCGGGTAAGAAGCGATTCAGGATGATTGATGCGCAAGACCTCTACGGTCGCCCTCCCCACAGCGGTGCGCCCGATAAGCCTGGCTCCAGACCAGCGAAAGTGCTCAGCCCACCGGTCTTTGCGGGGATGAAACAGCCGGAACACTCCGCCTGAAGGATTGTCCAGCCCGGCGATGTTCGGACCTTTGCAGGAATTGCAGCGATAGCAGGTCCAGGCGAGATTTCCCTCCGCCGTGGGGCCGCCATGCTTTTCGGCCACCACATGGTCCACCTGAAAACGCAGATCGCTTTTGTTCTCGGGCATGCGGCAGTATTCACACCTGAACCGCGCCCTGCGGCGGATGGTCTGGCGCAGTTTCGGACTCATGCGGCAGTTTCAGGCGGCAAGACTGCGCCTGGCCTTCGATTTCAAAAACTCCAGCGCCGAGCCGATGGTGCGGAAGCGCTCGATCTCCTGCTCCTCCTCCACCGTGAGGCTGCCGGCACGAGCTTTCGCGGCCAGGGCGTCGGCCCGGTCAAGGTCACGCTTGCTGAACCGAAGATTCAAAACCGCATGCGCGGCCGCTGCGTCCATCGTCTTGCGCCCCGGCTGGATGATGCGCTGCCAGATGGCAGCGCTGGAGTTGGCTAAAGCTGCTTTGGACATGAGGGAAATTAACGACGTCCGGCAAAGCCGCAAGCGGGCAAAAAGCATCCACCAGACGCTCGTTCAGCGCGTTTTGCGCCGCTCATTCATCCAGCCAAGCGCGAGCGAAACGGCAAACAAAGCCGCAAAGATCAGCGCCACGCTCCAGACCGGCTGCGTCTTGCCGATGAGCTGCTGCAACGGCAGCCGTGGCAGCGGCACGGCATGGATCAGGATCAAGTGCGCCACATAAAGCAGCAGCGACTCCCGTCCCGCGAGCCGCAGCCAGCCGGTGGTGGCGCTGACGCGCTCCGCAGCGCAGGCGGTCAGCGCCGCCGCCATCATCACCCAGCCGAGGCGTTCGAGGAAAAACTCCGGCGCGCCGCCCGGCCATGGCGAATGCGGCTGCACGAAGGTGAACAACGCGCCGAGCGCCAGCGTGAACGCCGCGCCGCGATTGACCGCGCCATCCCACACGCTTCGTGTCAGAAAGCCAGCCAGCCCGAAGCCGACCCACGGAAACAGCGCGAACCATGAGCCTTGATTGCGATTCAGATACTGGTCGATGAGCAGCACGCCCGTGCGCCAGCTCTCGGCGGATGTTTGCAGCCCGACGAAGAAGACGAGCAACGCCGCCGCCACCGCATTCCTCCAGCGTCCGAAGCGTTCCGCCAGCAGCATGAGCATCCCGCTGATGGCCAGGCAGTGCAGCACGTTCACCGTGCATGCGGCACGCCAGGCCTGCGCGTCCGGCAGCGCCTGCCACGGCACATGCATCAGGTAGCCGATGAGCAGCACCATCAGCAGACGTTTGAGCGCGTGCCACGCCGGCCGCGCCGCCGCCGCCGCCGTCACATGCGCACGCACAAATCCGGCGATCCAGAAGAACGCGGGCGCGATCAGGCCGTGGTAGTAGTCCCATCGGTGAAACCAGTCCGTCTGTTGCAGCCGCGCATCGAGGAATGTGTGCGCCGAATGCGTCCACACCATGCCCAGCACGGCCAGCCCCCGGAAGAGATCGAGCCATTCGAGGCGTTTCGGAGCGGGTGGCATATGGGCGACCATACACAAACCGGCGCGGATTCAAAAGATGACTCCGGCGCGGCCGTTTGGTACGCCCTTCACATCCCGATCATGAAACCAGCCGCCATACTCCTCGCCCTCGCCATTTCCTCATTGCCAGCCGCTGAAGTCTTCGAGGCCGCACACGGCCGCGCGAATGAATTGCCGAAAGGCAAGGAAGCCGACGGCATCCTGGGCGACTTCGTCCTGCGCAGCGACAAGGTGGAGGCGCTCATCTCGCAGAATGCGCCGGACCGCCGCGCGAACATGAGCACGTTCTACGGCGAGGACGGCGTCTCTCCCGGCGCGCTCTACGATCTGACCCTGCGCGGCGCGGACAACGACCAGCTCGTCATCTACAGCCCCTGCGGCCACGGCCCGGTCAGCTATGTGAAGACCGCCAACGTGAAGGAGGCAGGCAGCGCCGCGGTCGAATCCGTCACCACCGCCGCGAAGAACGGCGGCGTCTTCAAACGCCACGAATACCGCGTCAAAGACGGCGTGCAGGGCATCTTCATCACCACCGTGCTGCGCAACGAGGCGGACCAGCCGCGGAAGACATTCACCAGGGATGACCTCACCAAGTTCGACAGCACCGGCACCGTGGACGGCATCCGCTGGGCAGATGCGATCAATCCGGCGCACAAGTGCGGCTATGCGCTCGTGACGCTGCATGTCTCCGGCATTGCAAAGCTGGCGGACACCATCGAGCTGCAACCGCAACAAGAGGTCGTCATCTCCCGCTTCTTCGCCATCGGCACCTCTCCCGCGCAGGCCGTCGGGGAGGCCATGTCCGCCAGAGGGGACAAGGTGGAGCTGCTCACCGGCGCCATCGGCGAAGTGGGGCCGAAGGGCGGCCCCGTCACCACGGCCACGCTCAGCGTCCCCATCGGCCGCGCCCTTGTCCCAGGCTACACGGACGACAAAGGCCGCTTCAGTTTCAAACTGCCTGCGGGCGCGGTGGAACTGCTGGTCACCGATCTTGGCCGCCCGGATGTCCGCTGGCCGCGCCAGGTGCCGGGAGACAGGGAATTATTCCTGGACGCCGCCGCCGGCATCCGCTTCGCCATCACCGGCGAGGACGGCAAGCCCCTGCCCTGCAAAGCGCACTTCGCACCGCTGGATGAAAACGCCCCGCAGCTCAACCTCGGTCCGAAATGGCGTGCCCACGGCTGCGTGGACCAGTATCACAGCGAGAACGGCCATTTCACCCAGCAGCTCCCGCCGGGCAAATACCGTGTCGTCGTCGTGCGCGGGCCGGAGTACGGCCACATCGCCAGGGAGATCACGGTGGAGGCCGGAAAGACGGCCGAGTTCAAAGGCACGCTCAAACGCCTCGTGGACACGAAAGGCTGGATCAGCGCCGACTTCCACAATCACAGCACGCCCAGCGGCGACAACGTCTGCGACACTGACGGACGCCTCATCAACATCGCCGTCGAACACCTCGAGTTCACGCCGACGACGGAGCACAACCGTTTCTACGACTGGGAGCCGCAGATCAAGGCGCTCGGACTCGATCCCTTCATCAAAACGGTCAAAGGCATCGAACTCACCGGCAGCCGCCAGCATGTGAACGCCTTCCCGTTTGAACCGGAGCCGCTGAAACAAAACGGCGGCGCGCCGGACTGGAACGACGACCCGCGCGTCACCGTCCTCACGCTGCGCCGCTGGCAGGGGGAGCGCGCGGAGCGCTGGATTCAGTTCAACCACCCCGACTTGAGCAACATGTTCATCGACCGCGACCGCGACGGCATCGCCGACGGCGGTTTTGTCGGCGTGGGCGGCATGATCGACGGCAGCGAGTCCCAGAACGGCCCCGGCACCGACATCCTGGCCGACTCACCCTTCAAACTGAGCCGCCCCAAGGGCTCCCTGGCCATGAAAGTCTCGCAGGTGCGCGAGTTCGTGTGGCGGCAGCTCTTGAACCAGGGCCTGCGTGTCACCGCCGTCGGCGTGGCGGACGCGCATTCGGTCTATGGCAACGGCGTCGGCTGCTGGCGCTGCTACCTGCCCTCCAGCACCGATGAACCCGCGAAGATCGACTGGGCGGAACTCTCCCCGCATGCCAAGGCGGGCCACATCGTGCTCAGCACCGGCCCCTTCCTTGAAGTGACCACGCAGAACGGCAAGATCGCAGGCGATGACGACCGCGGCACCGGCGGCATCGACCTCAAGGTGCGCGTGCAATGCACCGACTGGATGGACATCGACCGCGTGCAGGTGCTGGTGAACTCACGCCCCGATCCGAAGCTCAACTTCACCCGCGCCACGCACCCGCAGATGTTCAAGGACGGCGTCGTGAAGTTCGATGAGAAGATCCACGTCCCGCTCCAGCACGACGCGCATCTCATCGTCGTCGCCATCGATGAGGACGGCGGCCAGGCGACCGGCTTCGGCACCAGCGACTACGCCAGGATGCGCCCCTGCGCCTACAACAACCCCATCTACGTCGATGCCGACGGCCACGGCTTCACGCCGAACGGCGACACCCTCGGCTTTGACCTGCCCGCCGGCGGCACGAACGCCGACAAGGCCAGGGCGCTGCTGGAACGCGCGGGCTTGTTGAATGAGGAGCCGAAAACAACCGCCAGGCCATGATGTCCGCCCCCGATCTCCTCGAACACGCCAGGACCGCCGCCGCCAAGGCACACGCGCCGTATTCGAAGTTCCAGGTCGGCTCCGCCCTGCTCACGCACAGCGGCCGCCTCTTCACCGGCTGCAACGTCGAGAACGCCAGCTACGGGCTGACGGTCTGCGCGGAGCGCAACGCCATCTTCCACGCGGTGGCCGAGGAAGGGCCGGGCATGAAGATCGCCACGCTCGCCGTGATCGCGCTCGGGCATGAATTCCCGCCTTGTGGAGCCTGCCGGCAGGTCATCGCCGAATTTGCCGGCGCGGAGACCACCGTGTGGTTCCTGCGCGATGGCAGGCCGATGGCGCTGACGATGGCGGAGTTGCTGCCCTGCGGCTTCAGGATATGAATGGGCGCATGCATCTCCCGCCCTCCGTCACCCTCGTCGAAGAGCCCGTCGGCTATCCCGTGCTCGTCATCAGCCACGCCACCGCCGCCGGCCGCATCGCCCTGAACGGCGCGCACGTCATGGAATGGATCCCCGAAGGCCACGACCCGGTGCTCTACCTGAGTCCGCAGACCTTGCTGGAGCCGGGCAAGGCCATCCGCGGCGGCATCCCCGTCTGCTGGCCCTGGTTCGGCCCGCATCCGGCGGACTCCAGCAAACCCGCGCACGGCTTCGCGCGCAATCTCCTGTGGCGCGTCGGCGCGGTCACGGAAAACCGCGCGGGCGTGACCCTGCGGCTTCATCTGGAAGACAGCGACGCCTCACGCGCCTTCTGGCCGCATGCGTTCGAGCTTTGCCTCCGGGTCAAAATGGGCGCGCAGCTCGTCATCGCCCTCCACATCAGGAACACGGGCACGGAAGCGTGGTCGATGACCGGCGCGCTGCACACCTACCTCGGCGTCGGGGACGTGACCGAGGCGGCCGTGCTCGGCCTGGACGACGCCTTCTATGTCGAGAGCCGTCTCTCACCCGAGCGCGTCGAGCAGAGCGGCCCCGTCTATTTTGACCGTGAGGTGGACCGCAACTACGAGTCACGCGGCACCGTGCGCCTGCTCGACAAAAAAGGCCGGCGCACCCACATCGTCGAAAAGTCCGGCAGCCGCGCCACCATCGTGTGGAACCCGTGGATCGAGAAATCAAAGCGCCTCCCCGACCTGCCTGACGACGCCTATCCGCACTTCGTCTGCATCGAGGCCGCGAACGCCGCGCCCGAGGTCATCACCCTGCCGCCCGGCAGGGAGCATGTGCTGGAGCAGCGCCTGCGCGTGACACGGGACTGAACGCGCCCATGGCAGCGCGCGGAAGCCCGCCTCGGCGCGAATCCATCTCCTCACCCCGGTTTGGGATTGCCCTCCGACCGGGGTCTTCCAGACTCACGCCAGCGCCTTCCGCACCTTCCCCAGCTCGCCAACGAAGCCATCGCCCAGGTGAAAGCCGCGCATTCACCGCAGCAACTCGCCGCGTTGTTGGAAGCGTTCAAAGCGGTCGCCGCGGCGTGAGCGCACTGGAATCCTCCTCTTCCTCCTGCTGAACTCGTCCTCGATGAATTGGTTTCGATGTTCAGTCCCACAAATGGGATGTCACCCGTTCGGGTGCGCTGTCACCAGACGCGGCGGCTTCGTGCCTTCTTGAATCCACGCGGTCAGGATGCACGGGTTCCTGCCATCGGGCGTCTCGATCTGGCATTCCACCGTGAACTTCCGGCCAAAACGAGTGTCGCTGGTTTCAGTCACGGGTTGCGTGGCTCCGTGCGTGCGCAGTGCATCCGCCATGGCCTGCCACGCTTCCGGTTTGAATCCACGATTGCGGAAATACTTCGCTTTCGGTCCGCCTTCCGCATGATCGTGATTTAACAGATACTCCACCACCTTGATCTGCTCGACCTGAAGGGCACCGGCTTGCGGGAGTTGCTGCGGGACTTCCATCAGTCAGCCTGTTCGATGTCCGCCGGTTCCACCGTCACCAGAAGCGGACGCTCACGTCCCTTGATGAACTCAACTTCGTAGCCGCTGCCGCCTTCATAGACATGCACGATGGTTCCTCGCTCGCCCGCCTTCAGGCATTCCTCCTCCAGATCATGGCGTAGGCGCACGACCGCAAGCTCCGGAAAGATTCCAGAAGCAGGTGTGGCGGAAATGTTCGGCGCGGCAGGCATGGCAGGTGGTCTTAAACTACGCCCTCCTGCCTTTCCGGCAAGCAAGGCCCGCGCTCCAAAGCCGGGCGCGTCCGGCAGGCGGAACTCCGCGCCAAAGACCGGCTTCCGCGCCTGCTCGTCATAGTCCACCGTCATCCAGCGCACGCCGTCCTTGGCCAGGATCATCACCCGGCCATAAACCTGGTGCTCCGCCAGCGCCTTCGGCGCCTCCTGGCTCATCTCAAAGCGCTCCTTCGGATCGGCCAGCAGCGCGCCATCCTCCGTCTTGCGCCCTTCCAGGCCGATGATGAAGTCGGGATAGAATCCCCGCCCGTTCGGCATCAGCACGTTCACCGACCACGGCTTGTCCGGCGGATTGCGGTGCCACCACTGTTCGGCGCGGCAGGCATGACATCGGGGTAAGGTCCGAGAAATCTTTCACCGTTGAAGTGAATCATGTGATCCGGGTCTTCCGCGATCCAAACTTCGGACTCCCAGGCGATGTGAGACACAAATGCCTGCATCGTGCGGCGGGTTTCGAAAGCAGTGACAAAGACGAGTCCAGCTTTGCTGCCTGCAAACAGGTCTTTGAGTTCCTTGCGACGTTTGCCATCCACGGGACCGGCGCTGGTGACGGCTTCGATGAGCAGGAGCCAGTTCCGCTTGGTGTCATGCACAATGACGTCGGGAATCTTGGCGGCGGAATCCAAGGTGACGCCGAGCGCGGCCAATCCGGCTGTCTCCAAGTGGGCGAATTTGTTCTCGGTGTCGCCAATGTAGAGCACCTTGCCGCCGGGAGCGAAGGCGGGGCAGAAGTGTTCGATGATGGCCCTGATGAGCGGATTCTGGCCGCCGGGTGAAAGCGCGACCTGTGAGCCATCGGGCAGGGTCACGGGCACACGGACCAAGTTGCGCTTGCGGGTGATCTCGTATTTCAACGCCTCACGGCCAGCGAGGTATTCCTTCAGCGCCTCCGTCCATGCGAGCGTGCCCACCTTGCGAAAGAGGGCGAGCGCGGCTGGCTCGATCTGATACACGGTTTTGCCGCTGTTGGTCGGGCGATTGGGGTCGTCGGGATTGCGCAGCAGCAAACCTTCCTCGACGAAGAACTTCACCGCGTCGTCGCGGATGGTTTCGCGCGTGTTCGGCGCATAGCGATTGCCATAAGCCTCGGCGATGAAGTCAATGATCGGTGTGATGCCGCGCAGCGGGGCTTGTGCGTCCACCCATGAAACATCTGGCCGCAGGGCGAGCAGGGCGAGCAACGTGTAGGCGGCGGTTTCGTTCCGCTGCTTCGGCCCGAACTGCAAAGCGGTGAGCGCCTCGATGGCTTCGGCGAGCCGATGTTTTCGGGCTGCGGTTTTCCGGTTGGGTTTATCGGCGGGCATGAAGGTGTTTGGAGACGAGCTGGTCGATCTCGTCCTGCGTTAGATCGGGCGTGGCCATTTCGCGCCCCATCGCCTGGAGTGTGTCACGGTCGGGATAGGTCAACGTGCGAAGATCCGTGGCATTAACCTGCGTGTGTCCGCTGAAGCGGCGAAAATACTGGTCAACCACGGTGGAGTTGAGGAAGGCGTAGAGGCCGGTGGCAACATGGCGCTCCAGGCCGTGTCCGTTTGCGTGGAAGTAATTGAGGTGATTCTCGAAGCCGATCCATTTCGCCTTCACGAGGTCGGGATCGAACAGGCAGGCCACAAGGCGGCGGCGCTCTTCTTTTGATGTGAAGCGTTTGGTGAGAAGATACGTCCCGGAAGGCACGAGCCACGGGCGCGTCTCAGCGTTGTCGAGGATGGCGTTGGGCTTGCGGGCTTCGACCTTCGGCCAGTGAACCGTGCCGCCGTTGAAATGACATGGATATAACAGCGGCACAGTGCCTCGCCCAGGCTCCTTGCGCAGCGCTTCCTTCAGGCGGAAGTCCACGACGCGCCCGGTGGACACGGTGATGCCCAATGCGGCCAGGCTGGTGCTGAGGCCGTCCATCGTTTCCTTCGCTGTTGCATGGCCGGCGGAGGCAGGAATGTGGATGAACTTCTCAACATCAAGCGGGTGGACGATTTCTGCGAAGGGCACCACGGCTTCGGTGATGTCATCGCCTTGCTCCCCGCTGCTGGTGGACACCAGCATTTCGCGGGGTTGGCGGCGGCCCTTCACCGCGTGAAAAATGATGTTCTCCTGCAGCACGCTGTCGTTGCGAAAGGCTGCTTTTCTGGACTCGAAGACGTGGAGGCGGCGCAGTTCCAACTGGTTCAGGAAGTCCTCGCGGAACGGACGGAAGTAGGGGCCGTTGCAAAAGCTCCGGGGCGTGATGCCAACGAGTTGTCCGCCGGGGACGAGCAACCGCTGAATGAGCGCGATAAAGCCCGTGTAGAGGTTGCTTGTCTCAACGCCGACGGAACGCAGGGCGCGGCGCTCGCCGGAGCCGGCGCTGATTTTGCGATACGGGGGATTCGCGATGGCGGCGTCAAACCCGGGCGGGGGTGCGCCAAACAAATCGCCAGCAAGGCGGGATGACATCACTTGAATGAAGTCATCGGCGAGGATGGTGAACGTGAAGCGAATCCCCGCCTCGTAACAGCGGCGCTCGCACTGGCGCATGGTCGCGGCCAGCTTGTCCAGGATTTCGCCATCGAGTTCGTAGAGGGTCGCCTCGATGGCGTGAACTCTGTCGCGGTTCTCACAGCACCGTGAGACGAAAGCCGAAGTGAGCGCGCCCGCTCCTGCGCCTGCATCGAGCAGGCGCACCGTTCGCGGAAGCGGCCCGAACATTGCCGCCATGAAATCGGCCACAGGCGGGGCGGTGAGGAACTGACCGAGTTCCTCCTGCCTTTCCCTGAGGGTTGCCGTGGCCGCGAGTTTCATGTCGTCATACTATCAAACGCAATTCAACTTCACCACTGAACAAACATGGCTCAGGTGCTCGTAGCGGGAGGGCATGCGCGGGGGAAAAACGCATCAAAGCCGGGGATGAATCCCGTGGCAAGCATTTGCGCCGCCGCTGGCGCAGGGCGGCGCGGCTGGAAACTCTTCCGCCTCCGCCCTCAAGCACTTGCGCCCTGGCTGGAAAACGAGGCTTTTAATGGGGCATTAACCCAGGTTTTAACCCGCCAAGAATCCTGCCCCAGCACCTTATGCCGGCCCGACGCTCTCCCAAGGCTTGCAAGGCACGGCCGCAGGCCGCGCCGACGCCAGATGTGGGGGCGGGCGGTGGCGGCATGGGCGGCGGCCATGTTGCAGGCGGGCGCCGTGGAATGCAATCACGGAGAGGCGCGGCGCGCCGGACACATCCGGCCTGCGGGCGGCCCCGGAGTGCCCGCAACCCCACCCCGGTGTGCCGGTGGTGGTGTTTGGGATTGCCCTCCGACCGGGGCCTTCTAGACTGCCAGAACGCCAGCACGCGAGCGCCATTTCGTTTGGGATTGCCCTCCGACCGGGGCCTTCTAGACTCCCTGGGGGGTGATTAGGGGGCGGACAACGGTTTGGGATTGCCCTCCGACCGGGGCCTTCTAGACTCATGGGCTGTTTCAGCTTCATCACCCGTCTGTTTGGGATTGCCCTCCGACCGGGGCCTTCTAGACTCGCCGCATTGCTGGCGCGGCTGTCAGCATTGTTTGGGATTGCCCTCCGACCGGGGCCTTCTAGACTCTGCGCGTCCACCTCCGACCGTGCTAGTTCGTTTGGGATTGCCCTCCGACCGGGGCCTTCTAGACTCTGCTGCGGGTGTCAGTGTTGACGATCAAGGTTTGGGATTGCCCTCCGACCGGGGCCTTCTAGACTCCTGCGCAGGCAGCGCTGCCACGGCTCCGCGTTTGGGATTGCCCTCCGACCGGGGCCTTCTAGACTACAACTGGGGCAGGAGATGCGGTCCATCGTGTTTGGGATTGCCCTCCGACCGGGGCCTTCTAGACTCATTGACCGTTGCCAGCCCTCGCGGCGCCCGTTTGGGATTGCCCTCCGACCGGGGCCTTCTAGACTGACAATTTCAGCACCCAGCGCCCTGGCGTTGTTTGGGATTGCCCTCCGACCGGGGCCTTCTAGACTGGCGACTACTCATTCCCCGTCGCCGACTTCGTTTGGGATTGCCCTCCGACCGGGGCCTTCTAGACTATTTCATGAATATAACCGCATTTCACGGCAGTTTGGGATTGCCCTCCGACCGGGGCCTTCTAGACTCTAAGTCAATTACCGTGGCCGACCGCTCCAGTTTGGGATTGCCCTCCGACCGGGGCCTTCTAGACTGAGCAATGCGGCGTCAAACTCGCGCTCAGCGTTTGGGATTGCCCTCCGACCGGGGCCTTCTAGACTAATGGCGACCCGGTTTCTGGGGGGCAAGGAGTTTGGGATTGCCCTCCGACCGGGGCCTTCTAGACTCAAGACGGTTGAGGAGACGACCGAAGCCCTGTTTGGGATTGCCCTCCGACCGGGGCCTTCTAGACTTTTCGCGGCGGCTTCCGCCTCTTTGACACGGTTTGGGATTGCCCTCCGACCGGGGCCTTCTAGACTCGCCTCCCGCGTCGGGGCCGCGGCCGCCTTGTTTGGGATTGCCCTCCGACCGGGGCCTTCTAGACTTGGCTTTCTTTCCACCCTGGCCGCCAGCCAGTTTGGGATTGCCCTCCGACCGGGGCCTTCTAGACTGGCATAGGTAGCCAAGATTCGTGGTTCAAGGTTTGGGATTGCCCTCCGACCGGGGCCTTCTAGACTGGCAATCTGCCCGAGGATCGGGGCCGCGAAGTTTGGGATTGCCCTCCGACCGGGGCCTTCTAGACTGCTGAATTCGTCGATGACGACCAGCTTGCTGTTTGGGATTGCCCTCCGACCGGGGCCTTCTAGACTCGAGGCGCTGCTTGGGAGTGGGGGGGCGGAGTTTGGGATTGCCCTCCGACCGGGGCCTTCTAGACTGATCTCCTCGCAGCGCTTGATTCTGACAATGTTTGGGATTGCCCTCCGACCGGGGCCTTCTAGACTACGCCTCCAGCCTTCCCAGCGGTGGGGTGAGTTTGGGATTGCCCTCCGACCGGGGCCTTCTAGACTCCGTCCTTCCCGCGACGCATGCCCAACCCTGTTTGGGATTGCCCTCCGACCGGGGCCTTCTAGACTGACATGCTGCCAATTCGTGCGTTTGAACTTGTTTGGGATTGCCCTCCGACCGGGGCCTTCTAGACTCGGAAGCTCCCGGAAGCGCATGTGTCCGGCGTTTGGGATTGCCCTCCGACCGGGGCCTTCTAGACTCCCCCGGAAACGCTTCCGACGCCTCCAGCGGTTTGGGATTGCCCTCCGACCGGGGCCTTCTAGACTTCAGACTTCATCGACCAGGTGCTCGGCCCTGGTTTGGGATTGCCCTCCGACCGGGGCCTTCTAGACTATGGGCCAGACGGACACCATGGCGCTGTCTGTTTGGGATTGCCCTCCGACCGGGGCCTTCTAGACTCTACCTCATAGGTGACCGTACAGGCCAACGGTTTGGGATTGCCCTCCGACCGGGGCCTTCTAGACTCCACACTCCCAACGTCGGCTTCCATCGTCTGTTTGGGATTGCCCTCCGACCGGGGCCTTCTAGACTTTGCCCGTCCTCCAGGAGGCGGGAAATGCGGTTTGGGATTGCCCTCCGACCGGGGCCTTCTAGACTGGACGACGTGGGGAGGAGGACTGTCTTGGCGTTTGGGATTGCCCTCCGACCGGGGCCTTCTAGACTGCCGATCAAGTCCCCGTCAACGCTTACAGCGTTTGGGATTGCCCTCCGACCGGGGCCTTCTAGACTCACGACAGGCATGCCCGTGCCATTGAACAAGTTTGGGATTGCCCTCCGACCGGGGCCTTCTAGACTTACCCAGCCCTTGCCGTTGTCCGCATCATCGTTTGGGATTGCCCTCCGACCGGGGCCTTCTAGACTGAAATTCGTCCATTTGCGACAGAAAACGTAGTTTGGGATTGCCCTCCGACCGGGGCCTTCTAGACTGGCGCGCAAGGTCGGGCGCGTGGCCTTGTTGTTTGGGATTGCCCTCCGACCGGGGCCTTCTAGACTCTCAGCGTCGAAGATGTCGCCGAGCGATACGTTTGGGATTGCCCTCCGACCGGGGCCTTCTAGACTGTTTCCGCGTGTAAGACACCTGCACCATAGGTTTGGGATTGCCCTCCGACCGGGGCCTTCTAGACTTCCTTCCAACTCCTCATGCATCGCATCGCCGTTTGGGATTGCCCTCCGACCGGGGCCTTCTAGACTGTGGATCATCTCAGCCGCGCCGTGCTGCTCGTTTGGGATTGCCCTCCGACCGGGGCCTTCTAGACTATCATGTGGATTCTCCTTATCAACTCCCCCGGTTTGGGATTGCCCTCCGACCGGGGCCTTCTAGACTAGGTTGACGCGAAACAGAACCCTGTTAGCCTCCACTTGAGTCTAGAAGTCCCCGGTCGGATTGATAGCACCATCCCAAATAAGTAAACCAACGCCTGGTTAAACTGCTTTTGCACCCAGGCGATACGAGGTTAGCCCCAGTCAGAGTGATCTGGCTGGGGCGCTTCTGTTCTAAAAGAACATCAACTGCTCCGGCATGTCCTCCGGCGCTGGTTTGTCCAGCCCTCGGAAAACCATCATGCGTCCCCATTGGGCATCCGTGACGATCATGGCCCTGACCTCACCACGCGGCGGTATCAGCTTCTTGAGCCTCCGTACTTGGGTGTCCACCTTGTCGGACGTTCCGCAGGGGCGTGCATAGACGCTGAACTGCATCATGAAATAGCCCTCTCGGATAAGGTCAGTGCGGAAACGTGTTGCCTCGCGTCGTTCGCTGTCGCTCACCACGGGGAGGTCAAACATGACAATGATCCAGGCCATGCGGTATTTGCAGGTGATGGGATCGCGCGCCTTCTTCATGCGCTGAGAGGCGGCAAAGGCGGTATTCGCAGCATGCCCGTGGTGCCGTGCAGCGCGGCGTTGGCGAATGACTGCACATAAAGATCAACGGCATTGATGAGCCTGACATTGGCATCACCCATCTTGACTGTCTCGGTCAGCACGGCGGCGGCTTTCGGCACCCAGGTTTGCATGGTCTGCGGTCCTGTTTGCAGCAGACGCCAGAGAGCCAGGTCAATGAATGGTCGCAAGGGCTCCATGAGATCATCCGCCAGGGCATGACTTCCCGCTTTGGCTGTGTGAGCGATGCCGAGCGCCGCGATGAAACCATGAGCCGCCAGTGATCGAAGAACAGCGGTCCGAACGATGGCATAGCCATAATCCAGCATGCCATTCACGCCATCCCGTGTGCCAGGGTCGCGTCGGCGTTCCTTGGTGCCTTGCATGGTGGCAAGGCGTGGAATGAGCATCTGCCAGTAATTACGTGCGGCTCTGGACTCGCAGGCCTCCGGCGTGGTGGCATGCAGTCCTTCGCGCCGGGAAACCGTGACCTTGGAGAGGTCCACTGGCGCGGCATCATCACTTCCTGTTGCGCATCTTTCAGCGATGGCTTGAAGCACGTTCGATCCGCGTTCCACAATGGGCAGCAGTACCCTGGCCTGATGTTCGATCTTTGTTGTGATGACCTGCCGCCACTGCGCCCGCTTCCACTCATGCGACCAAGCCACCTGCTTGCGCAGCAGGTGAGTGTCCGTGCCGCGATGATAGGGGACATTCAGGCAGGCCGGTTCAAACCGCTCATTGCACACCAGCAGGAGCACACCAAGCTCCGCCATGCGCCGCAGCGAGACACCAGTCACAGAGAAGTCCGGCGCGGCGGCGATGATGATGGCAATGTCCTGCAACGGCACGACTTTCTCCTCCGCGCTGGCACGGTTGCGGATGATGAGACGATCCAGTTCACACCGGACACGCAGATCATGACTCAGCAGATGGATGATGTGCTGGCTCATAACCGAGCGCCCGCATAAAGTCGTTGAGTTGAATGTCCAGGCCGTCAGTCTTCTTGAGATCAAGTGACTTCTTGGGGTCGAGCGGATCACGAGCCTTGAGAGCCATGTGCGCTGGAACTAACGTCAACCGAGCTTTGCATCCCCCGGAAGCCATGCTTTCGCAAAGCATCCAGTTTGTATTGGCCTCCACTCCTTTGTTGGGAATAGCGTGCTCAAAGCGCACCACATCCCCGATTTTGAAGGTGGCCCGCAGCTTTCTCCCCTTGCAGACCTCCGGCTTGTTCTCCTCCAGCAAGTCTTGGTTCCGCAGCTTCTTCGGATTGCGGTAAAACGGCCGCACCAGCCAGCAGATGAAATTCGTGCCGCGTGTCGAACCGGGAGGCGCGTCATAGACCTTCATGCACTTGAATCCGCCTTTGTATTTGAGGTAGGTTCCCTCACGCATCGGCACATAGCTTCCCTCGTCCTTGGTCTGCTGTGTCACTTTCACCCGTTTGAGTGGCGCATGCGTGTAATCGGGATGCCGCAAAGCATTGATGAAATCCAAAGGAAACACTGGTTTGGCCTGCTGCGCTCCGCCTTCGCGGTGCAGGAAGGTCTGCAATTCATCCCAGGCAGCCAGGTCCGGCATTTCATTCTCCAGCCACTTGTTCAGCAGCCAGATGCGCTTCTCGATGGCACGAAGGGTCGCTGGCTTCGTCTTGGGACTCTTCTTGGCCTCGGCAAGGTTCTGCTGCTGTGCGTCAAGCGCTTGAGACAGCACTCTGCGCCAGTTCACCACATCAGATGTGTAATCAGCCCATGCAGCCTTGATATGCTGCCGCAGCTTCGGAGAGAAGACGACATTGCCTGATGTGGTCGGATCAAGAGACTTGGCCGTGAGTTCAGCCAGCGGTTTGCGGATGACAAACACCGTCTCGTCCAGCTTCTCACCGGCAAACTCGGTCCGTTTTCCATACAGGCCCGTGTCAAACACCGCCGCATGCTTGTTATTGGAGCGGTAGTGCCGGATGCGGTCATGGTTCTCCGCGTCTTGAGGATCGCTCGTTTTCAGGGCCTTCAGCTTCTCATCCGCCAGTTCTTTGATTTTCTGCCCATGGTCGTTGTCGCCAAAGATCGGACATGCCACACTGCTCACAGAGCCGTCTTGTGGATCAAGATGGCACCAGCCACCGGCATAATAGGGACTGTTCGCAGCCCATGGCAGCGTGCAGGAGAGAATCATCGCATCCAGCGCATGATGGCGGAGGTCCTGCCGGTTCTTTTGCCGCCGCCCGGCGATGATGGCATCTTTCTCCTCATCGCTCAGCCTGCCCCATTCCTCATCGGAGAGCTGATCCTCATGCAGCAATTCATCGAGCTGCCAGGCTTTCCGCAGGCGGTGGGTGATTCCGCCGTTGCTGACCAGATAACGTGTGTTCACCTCATGCCCTGGTTCTTGAAGAGGATCACGGCCATCCGCCGTCAACCAGCCGAACTTCAGCAGGCAGACATAGCGCACACAGCGGGCGATGTAGGCGGTGCGGTTGAGATTGGCGGAGGAATCAATCAGACCCCGTGCATCCGGTGAGGTGAAGATTTTGAACTTGAGAGAATCTTCTCCAAAGATGTCCTTGGCATGCTGGACAAGACGTTCACGTCCCGACTCGTCAGCATCCTTGAGCACAAACTCATATGGCACTTGCCTCCCCTTGGTCTGGTTGGTGGAACGACGCGTCACCGTGACATTAAACCATTCATCACACACGATGTTTGACTGCGGCACCATGTGCTCGATCTCCGTCTCATTCAGTGCCTGCCGTGCCGCTTTCAGATAGGCATCCCGACGTCCATCCTCTGCGGGCGGGACCAGCCGGTGCAGCACGAGATCATCGAACTCCGACTGCATGAAACGGTCGTCTGGATTGTAAGGACAACGCCACTTGCACTCCTGAAGCAGGCGGAACTTGCGGATGTTCCTGTCATTGGCTTCAAGACTCATGGCCTTGAGCGTGTCGCGGGCGAGTTTGTTTTCCTCGCGGTCCTGCTTGCGGCGCTCCGAAGCTCTGGCAGCACGCTCTGGATCATCTCCAAGCTCCCGCACGCATTCGACAACAATGTGCGTGGGTGTGCCGTGTCTGGCAACCAGCTCATCCAGCAAGCGGTCAAACAAGCGCACACGATGTTGCACCACCGGATCGCGAATCTCGTCGATGAAGCGTTTCAATGCCCTTGGAAGAGGCTCTGGCTCAGAGGTTGGTTTGCCGTCTTTGACTTGCTGGAAGCGTAGTCTGGCGGCCATGTTCACGTATTCGGGCTGCTGCTTGAGGATGTATGCGGCGGCTTTGTCCTCATCGTTCTTGTTCTTGCTGATCTCCTTCTTGGTCTTCGGCTTCAGCTTGTCCTGTGCCTCGGCATCCTCCTGTAGCTGACGAACGATTCGCATGGCTTCTGCAAGGCCGTGCTTCCCAAAGCGTCCACGTCCTTCACCTTTGCCCACCAAGTCAGTCTGGCCTTCCACCAGTTTGAACTGGCCTGCGGCTTCATAAGGAGCCGCCCAGGTCTGCAAATCCTCCAAACTAAGCTGGTGCGTGCGCTGGATGATGCCACGGAGCTGCTGAATGGCTTCAGCAGGCGGGCGCATCAACGGTTTCTTCTTTGCGCGTGAAGCAAGGTTAATCACTTTGAAGTTGATCAAGGCCACCTCCACCTGCCACGCACGATACTCCTCGCGGCTGCGTGACATCACATAGTTCTGCCTGCCATCCTCGGAGCGTGGATGGATCAAATCCAAGCCCGGCCCTCGGTTGTGAATGCGTGCCGCCTGGAAGGTGAAGGGCGCACGCTCGCGGTTGCGGTGATTACGGTAGAACACATCAAAAGAAGCTCCGCCTTCCGCCTCCGATTTTGTCAACAACGCTGCATTACCCCGCAACAACCACTCTGCCGTCGTCAGGTAAAGTGCCTTGCCCGTGACATCCACCACCTCGCGCACTTGCTGGAAATCAGGGCGATTCACGGATTGTGCCGCCATGATGGCGGCAGCCTCAGCCCGCATCAGTTCGCGCGGCCAGGCATGATTGCGCTGGCGCTGCTTGTTCTCACGGAGAATTCGCAGATAATGGCACGGATGATAGCTCGCAGCATCCTTTGACTCGCTTCGTGCCTTCTCGAATCGTGCCTTGGTTTCATCAGGCGAAATGCGGCTTGGGTCAGGTGCTTCATCCTCTTCATCCTTCTCCTCCGGCAGACTATCGGCCCAAGGCGGGCGTGCCGGACCTCTGCGCTTCACCAAATGAGCCAAAGCAGCGAAAAGCTGGTCGGGTGTGAGTTGCTCACCCTTCAATGCACTGACTCGAAGGCTCAACGGATCAGCCACTCCGGGATGAGCAGGCTTCCAAAGTCCATCTCCCACATTCATCCATGATGTCTTTGGCAGGCGGCTTCCTTCGTGCAGTTCCAATCCCAGGATGCCAGCCAAACTGTGCGCAAACCAGTCTCTACGGTCTTGCTTGTGATCCGTGACTCTCCGTCCGCCCCTCATTTTTCGCCGTCCGGCTAATGCCGCTGTCTCATTGGGACATTCCAGAACCCCGGCCTCAAAGAACTTTTGTTTCTTCCTCACGCTATGAGCGATGCCAACTGTTCCAAGATCAAACCCGAACACGAGGCCGTTCACGAAGTCAGTGAGGGCGCTTGAGGTTGTCGGTGCGGAGGTTTTAAGCGGGTAGTCCATGATCGAATCCGTGTCCTTTCGTGTGTTTCCTGGGCCTCAAACCGCCTCGCCAATGCTGCCTTTGCCCAGATCGAATGCCCAGAGGGTGCTCATAGAGGGGAAATCTTAGCGAGATGAGAGGGGGGTGACAAGGAAGAAGGCGCAAAGAGAGGGCTCCACGCCCCTGCCCTGTGCGGATTCTTGCGGCTATGGCGGGGGCATGCGCCAGATTGCGGCGGCGGGACGGGGGCGATGGGCGGGATGGCGACGGGGCGGTGGGGAGCTGACTTGGCTGCGGGTGTGCCGGGGCCGGGGTTGGCTGACCCTGGTTTTCGGGGCTGGCGGGGGTTGCGCCACCGGGGGTTTTTGCTTGAATTCGTCTTAAAGTGTTGATAAATAATGGTTTATGTCAGCCAACATAAGGGTCGATGTTGGCTGACATAAGGGTGTATGTTGGCTAACAGAAGGGTCAATGTTGGCTGACAGAAGGGTGTATGCTGGCTGACATAAGGGTGTATGTTGGCTGACAGAAGGGTCGATGTTGGCTGACAGAAGGGTGTATGTTGGCTGACAGAAGGGTCGATGTTGGCTGGCAGAAGGGTCGATGTTGGCTGGCAGAAGGGTCGATGTTGGCTGACAGAAGGGTCGATGTTGGCTGACAGAAGGGTGTATATTGGCTGACAGAAGGGTCGATGCTGGCTGGCAGGGTGGAGGCAGGCGGGGGTAGTGGCTAGGTGTCAGGGATGACTTGGCTGGGGTGTGGATGGGGCATGGGGCGCTGTTTTATCCAGCAGACATTGAAAATAGTCTTGCGAGAATGCCTGACAAAGGAGTATAGACCCTGGGTTCTTCACTGTAGCGCACGTTCATGCACCCAGAAGTGACCCATCCACCGGCGGCGCAGAAGGGGCCAACTCCGGAACAACGGGCGCATCTGGATGCGGAGGTGGCGCTGTGGCTGGAACTGCTGGGGAGGCTGGTGAACACCCGGCGCAATGAGCTGGAGATGAGCCAGCAGGAGATGGCGGCGCGGGCGGGCCTCTCCCGGACGTGCCTGCACCACATCGAGCACGGGGACACGGATGAGAAAATCACCACGCTGTTCCGGGTGTGCCGGGCGCTGCGGATGGGCTTCGCGGAGGTGGTGGCGCACCTGGAGCACCTGCTGGAGCACCCGGAGGACCGGCCGCCGAAGACGCTGCCGAAAAGCCAGCGCGGGAAAAACACGAGACGTTCACCCCAAAGACGGTGATCCGGCGGCTGCGGCGTGGTTTCATGGCCGCTGTTGTGACCCTGCCTGTGATGTTTGACACGCCCGGCCTGCGCTTTGACGCGGGGGTGCGTTTTGACACGCCGGCCCCGGCACGCATCCAACCCAAACCGAGGAACCGCACCATGACCAAATTCAAACTCGAACTCGCCCGCATCAAGCCCAATGACAAGGTCGCCCTGGGGGCGGCGCACATCACCGCCATGACGGGGAATGCCGCCTACCCCGCCGCCACCCGCGTGCCGACGGACGCGCAGGTGCAGACGGCGCAGGATGACCTCTCCGCAGCGGAGGCGGCGGTGACGACGGCGGAAACGATCTGGAAACAGAAGATCCAGGACCGGGACGCGAAGGAGGCGGCCTGGGACACGGTGATCACCGCCCGGGCGAACAACTGCGAGGCGGTGACGCCGAACGACCTGGTGGCGCTGGCCAGCACGGGCTTCCCCCTGCGCAGCGCGGGCGGCCCCGTGGGCCAGCTCCCCGCCCCCGCTGACCTGAAGGCGACCGCGACGGCCAATGACGGCCAGATCGACGTGCGCTGCAAGGCGGTGAGCGGGGCCAGCACCTACGAGTGGCAGCAGCGCCTGCACACGGACGCCACCGGCTGGCAGGCCCTGAACATGACGACGACCAGCCGCATCACCGTGAGCGCGTTGACACCGGGCACGGTGTACGCCTTCCGCGTGCGGGCCATCGGCAGCGCCGGCCCCGGGACGTGGAGTGATGAGGCCACGGAACGCGCGCCGTGAGGCGGAATGAGGAGAGCCGACGAGTCGTCGGCAGTGCAAAGACAAAGGGATGGCGACGAGTCGTCGCCGCTCCATGAGGGGGACGAGGGCGTCCGCGCTCCTTTTGAAACAGAACTCCTAACCCGGCAGCCCTCGCTCTTTTCCCTCTTTTCTCTCTTTCGGCCAACTCCGGGATGGCGACGAGTCGTCGCCGCTCCATGAGGCGGACGAGGGCGTCCGCGCTCCTTTTGAAGCAGAACACCTGACTCATCAGCTCCCGCTCTTTTCTCTCTTTCGGCCAATCCCAAGAACAAAGCGGCATCGGAATGCCGCACTCCCAGCCATGCCCTACGATCCTACTTATCCTGCCACCAACGCCTTGATCGAGTCCGCGCCGCTGCGGGGGCAGTTCCAGGGACTCAAGGCGCTCATCGACGCGGGACCGGAAGGCCCGCCGGGACCGGAAGGCCCGCCGGGACCGGCAGGACCAGCCGGGGCTGACGGCGCGCCCGGCCCGATGGGCGCGGATGGCATGTCGGGGCCGCCGGGGCCGCAAGGGGCGGATGGCGCGCCGGGGCCGCAAGGCCCGCCGGGGGAGGTGAGCAACGCGCAGTTGCAAGCGGTGATCGACGGCAGCAGCGCCAACAGCAACGGGGTGGCGCAACTGGGGATGCCGGTGAACGACCCGCCGACGCAGGGGGATGTGCAGATGATCGCCAGCAAGCTCGACGAGCTGATCAGCGCGCTGCGGCGGTGAGGTCCTTCCAGAGGGATTGCCGAAAGAGAGAAAAATGGGGAAAGAGAGGGAGTCAGAGGCTGGGTCATGGAGACCTGCCTTTCTGGATGATCCTTTTTTTACCTCTTTTCTCTTTTTCGGCTCATCAAGGTAGGGTGGGTGGCAGGTGCGCTCAAAGCATCGCACGGAAGGCGGCTTCGGTGAGGATCTGGACGCCGAGCTTGGTGGCTTTGTCGAGTTTGCTGCCGGCGTCGGTGCCGGCGAGGAGGTAGGTGGTCTTGCCGCTGACGCTGCCGCTGACTTTGCCGCCGTGGGCGCGGATGAGGTCGGCGATGGTGTCGCGGTCCTGGCTCAAGGTGCCGGTGATGACCCAGGTGGTGCCGTTGAGCCTGGCGGAGGCGGCCTCCACGGCTTTCTGCGTGAAGTTAAGGCCGGCGGAACGCAGGCGGTCGAGCAGCTTGATGTTTTCTTCATCGTGGAACCAGTCGTGGATGCTGGGGGCGACGATGGGGCCGATGTCGGGGCATTGGGTGAGTTCTTCGATGCTGGCGGCGGCGATGGCGTCGATGCCGCCGAAGTGTTCGAGCAGTTTGCGCGCGCCACCGGCGCCGACATGGAGGATGCCGAGGCCGAAGACGAGCCGCCAGGGATCCTGCTGCTTGCTGGCGGCGATGGCTTTCAAATAGTTGTCGATGCTCCTGGCGCCGACGCGTTCAAGGCGGGCGAGGAGGAGTTCATCGAGCGCGTAGAGGCCGGACACGTCGCCGACGAGTTTCGTATCGACCAACTGGGCGACGACGGATTCGCCGAGGCCGCTGATGTCCATGGCGGCGCGGCTGACGAAGTGCTCGATGCGGCGCTTCACGACTTCGGGGCAGTGCGGATTCGGGCAGCGGATGACGACCTGCTCCTCGTCCTGGCGCACGGGGGTGTGGCAGACGGGGCAGTGCGTGGGCACGGGCACGGGCTGCTCGCCGCCGTGGCGGTGCTCCTTTTTCACGGAGACGACGGCGGGGATGATCTCGCCCGCCTTTTCAATGACGACGATGTCGCCGACGCGGATGTCCTTGCGCTGGATCTCCTCGTAGTTGTGCAGGGTGGCGTTGCTGACGGTGCTGCCGCTGATGAACACGGGCTCCAGGCGTGCGACCGGCGTCAACGCGCCGGTGCGGCCGACCTGGATGTCGATGGCGGTGAGTTTCGTCTCCGCCTGCTCCGGCTGGTATTTGTAGGCGATGGCCCAGCGGGGGGCTTTGCTGGTGACGCCGAGTTCGCGTTGATCGGTGAAGCTGTTGACCTTGATGACCGCGCCATCGGTTTCGTAAGGCAGGGAGCGGCGTTTTGCGTCGAGCTCGCGGATGGCTGAGAGCAGTCCTGCGGCGCTGTCGGCATGCCAGGTGAGGTCGGCTTTGCGCAGTCCGGCGGCGTCGAGCAGGGCATAGACATCGGTCTGCGACTGGAGGTCGATGCCGCCGGCGTCGGCGAGGCCGTAGAAGACGATGTCGAGCGGGCGTTTCGCCACGATCTTCGGATCGAGCAGCTTCAAGGTGCCCGCGGTGGAGTTGCGCGGGTTGGCGAAGGTCGCCTCGCCCGCTTCCTCGCGCTCCTGGTTGAGTCTGGCGAAGCCGGCCTTGGTCATGAAGACCTCGCCGCGCACCTCGAAGGTCTGCGGGCCGTCCTTGGGCAGGCGCAGGGGGAGGCGGCGGATGGTCTTGAGGTTGTTCGTCACGTCGTCGCCGGTCTGGCCGTCGCCCCGCGTGGCACCGTGTTTGAGGACGCCGTTTTCATAACGGATGGTGATGGCGACGCCGTCCACCTTCGGCTCGATGACGCAGTCGATGGTGTCACGACCGAGGCCTTTCTGCACGCGGGCGAAGAAGGCGGTGAGCTCCTCCTCCGAGTAGGTGTTGTCGAGGGACATCATGCGCACGGTGTGCGTGATCTGGGTGAAGCCTTCGAGGGGAGCGCCGCCGACGCGCTGGGTGGGGGAGTCGGGGGTGAGGAGGTCGGGGAACTGCGCCTCGATGTCCTGGAGCTCGCGCAGGAGGAGGTCGAAGTCCTTGTCGGAGATGAGCGGCTTCGCCTCGACGTAGTAGAGGTGGTTGTGGCGGTGCAGTTCGGCGCTGAGGGCGGCGGCGCGGGAGGCGGCTTCGGCGTGGGTCATGGTGCTGCGTTGATTAGCTGGAAAGGGGCGGGAGGAAATGGGAAAAAACGGATCAAAGCGCCTCCACAAACTCTTCGAGAGACAGACCCGCCTGTTCGAGCATTCCACGCAAAGTGCCCGGCTTGACGGGCTTGTGCTGCGGAACCACCACCGTCTTTCCGCCACGCCGCATGATGTGATGTGATCCTGTCTGACGGAGGCTCTCAAATCCCAACCGACGCAACGCCTTCACCGCTTCGGTTCCGGTGACATCACGCGGAATCTTCATGTCACTTGAAGCACTGGATCCTTCACGAAATGAAGCCTCACTTGACGCGGCTTTTCATCCGGTTCGAAGAAGCCTTGAACCGCGTCAGCCACCATGTCCTGAAGTTCGGCGAGCGAATCTCCCTGCGTCGTGATGCCTCCCCGGCCAAGCGGATCGTCCCAACGGGCGACGTAACCGCCTGACTCGTGGCATGGTTCCACAGTGAAGGTGATCTCTTCGTTCATGGGTGACATGTAATACGCCCGGCCGCGCCTGCCAATCATGATTCACTCCTTCGCGGCGACCCAGGGGGTGTCGCGCATGAGGTGCTGCATGAGGAAGAACGCACCGGCCATGAGGACGGCCTCGATGGCGAGGAAGGGCCGGAAATGACCGAGGTGCCACATCCAACTGGCGAGCCCGCCGACCATGCCGGCGACGAGCAGCGTGCCGGCCATCATGAGGCAGCCGGAGGCGGTGTTTTTGATCTCCTCGGGCGGTTTGGAGAGCGGCAGCCACTGGCTGATGAGGCCGCTGACGAGGGAGAGCACGGGCAGCAGCAGCAACGCGGGCAGACTGAGCGCGAGCGGGGCGAGCGAATGCTGCACGGCGCACATGACGCCGACTTGCAGCAGCAGCACCGGAAAGGTCAGGACGGCGAGCACGGCCTTGCGCGCGCCGTGGAAGAGCGGCGTCCAGTGCGGCAGCGGCGCGGTGTGGAAGAACGCGGCGGCGCGCCAGTGCCCGGAGCAGCGCAGGAACATCAGCGCCTGCATGGGCAGCATGCCGAGGAAGCAGGTGGCGAATGCCTGCAACATGAGAGCGTCCCCCCCCGCCCCGCCGCGCCTGCCGGTGAAGGTCATGAACAGCGGCATGATGAGCAAGGGGGCGATGCCGGGATAGAGGCGTAGTTTGACTTCACGATCCCGCACGAGATAGGCGGTGGTGAGCTTGAATGCGTGGCGCTGCACCGGATCGCGCAGCCACCAGCGCAGGGGTGGCAGCTTCACCAGCGCGGAGAGCCAGCGACCGCGTGGCTTTGACCTGCCCTCCTTCGGCGTGCCGGCGGATTCATTGAGATTCATGAGGCCCTGGCCGTAGGCGGAGCCGAGTTTTTCCAAGGCGAGCCAACTGGTGACGGCGGTGGCGAGAACGGCGAGGGCCGCAGGCAGCCAGAGCGCGGCGGGATTCATCGTGCTGCCGCCGAGCAAGGCATCGAGCGCGCCGAACCACAGGGGTGGGAGGGCGAGCAGCCAGCCGCTGGCGTGTTCGAGATGACGGAGGGTGTCGAACTGCACCAAGCGCGGCATGATCTGGCCGCTGATGATCATGAGGAAGACGAGCAGGGATTGCAGCGTGGCGAGGAGGTTGTCGAAGCGCTCGCGGCCGAACCATTTCAGGCAGACGTTGTAAACGAGGATGATGCTGGCGGCGGAGAAGAGCATCAGCAGCGCGGTGGAAAACAGATGCGCGGGGATGAAGCGCCAGGTCGCGCCCTTGGTCCACAAGCCGGCGATGATGCCGGCGAGGTTCAGCGCCAGGGCGAGCAGCAGGGCGAAGCCGGCGAGCACGGCGCATTTCGCGCGCAGCATCTGCTGCGGTGTGACGGGGCGGTGCAGCAGGATTTCCGCCTCCTCCTTCATGAATAGCATCGTGCCCGCGTTCGAGGCGAGCGTGAGGGAGGCGAACATGAAGGTGAAGCCGTGCAGCACGCTGGCGAAGGAGAAGCTGTCTGCGACGCGGGCGGACATGGCGGGCAGGATGCCCACGACGGCGTAGATGAGCAGCGTGAGGCCGAGGCCGAGCTGGCGCTTCGTCTTTTGCGCGCCCATCTGCTGCGCCACGCGGCCGCGGAAGAGCAGCTTCCAGAACAACGTGCGCAGCACCTTGTCCGGAGGTGGAACGGCGCGGGCGCTCATGAGAGGAGACTTTTGGCAAAGGACTCGGCGCGGGCTTCGAGGCCGGAGAGGCCGGTGAGGCGTGTGAAGAGCTGCTCCAGGGTATCGGCGCTGTGTTCGCGCTGGAGGTCAGCGGGTGCGCCTTCGACCAGCAGTTTGCCCTGCGCCATGATCGCCACGCGGTCGCACACGCGCTCGACGACATCGAGCACATGGGAGCTGTAAACGATGGTCTTGCCGTCACGGGCGAGGGTTTCGAGCAGGGCCTTGAAGCCGACGGCGGCGTTGGCGTCGAGGCCGTCGAGCGGCTCGTCGAGCAGGACGACCTTCGGGTTGTGCAGGAGGGCGGCGGTGATGACGACCTTCCGCCGCATGCCCTTGGAGTAAGCGCCGAGGAGCTTCGAGGTGAGTGTTTCCTCGTCCAGCTCGAAGAAATCGAGGAACTGGCGGATGCGCGGGCGGGCCTCGTCCTCATGAATGCCGTAGAGCGCGCCGATCATGAGCAGGAACTCGAGGCCGGTGAGCGACTCATAGACCGCGCCCGAGTCCGGGACGAAGCCCATGAGGCGCTTCGCCTCCAACGGCTGCGTGACGACATTCACGCCGCAGATCAGGGCGGCCCCGGCGTCCGGCTGGAGCATGCCGGTGATCATTTTAAGGGTGGTGGTCTTCCCCGCCCCGTTCGGGCCGAGCAGCCCCACGATCATGCCCGGTGGAACCTCCAATGTGAGGTGATCGACGGCGGTTTGAGCGCCGAAACGCTTCGTGAGTCCCTGGATGGAGATCATGAGCGGGCATCATCCACGGCGGTTGTGGTCGTGCAAGAGGGGGATGCCAGGCGGGAATCGGGAGAAGCTGGCTTTTAATAGATATTAACTAAACCCTTGCCCTTGTCGGTGGATTCAATATACTGAGTATAATTTCAACAATATGGCCCGGTTCCCTTCCCAACTGCCCACCCGCCTGCGACTGGCCGTCATGCTGGTGCTTCTGATCCTCGGTGCGCGCCATGCCGTGAAGGCGCAGCAGCCCGGACTGGCCCCCACCGTGCCAGTCCCGGCCGGCCAGGCGAACGCGGGCACTTATGTACCGGTGGGCGAAGGAGCCAGCATCAAGGTCAACTTCCCCAGCGCCCCGATCCAGGCGATCATCCCCTTTTACACGCAGCTCACCGGCAAGAAGCTGATCCTCGACTCCGCGTTGCAAGGCGAGCAGCTCCGCATCATCTCCCCGCAGATGCTCACGAAGAAGGACGCCGTCGCCTTCATCGAGGCCACGCTGCTGCTCAATGGTTATGCGATCATCCACATCGACGCCACCACGGCGAAGCTCATCAACCACGCCGGGGGCAAAAGCCCGACGAACAGCGGCCTGAAGGTCTATAACTCCCTGCGCGACCTGCCGCAGAATGAGGAAATCTGCCACTATGTGCTGCCGCTCCAGCACCTCTCGGCGGAGCAGGCGTCCAAGGCCTTCCAGCAGGTCATCAAGCTCAACACCTACGGCGCGATGACGGCCATCTCGAACGACTCGGCCCTCATCATCACTGAAAACAGCATCACCATCCGCAGCATCTGCGAGATCGCGCAGATCATCGACGTGCCGCCTGCGGAGATCGCCAACGAGATGATCAAGCTGGAGCGCTCCGACGTGGAACTCGTGGCCGAGATCGTGACGAGCATCTTCGAGCAGGAGGAAAAAGCGCAGTCAGGCGGCGTGGCGGCCCCCGCGCCCGCCGCCGTGCCCAATCCAGCCGCGAGGCCCGGCGTCCCCGCCGTGCCAGCCGCCGCCATGGCCGCGGCAGGCACCGCATCGACGAATCCCGCCGCGTCACGCGTGAAGATCTTCCCCTACCGCCGCACGAACGAGCTGCTCGTCATCGGGCGGCCGGTGGACATCACTTACATCCGCGGCCTGGTCGAAAAACTCGACAAGCACGATGACGGCACCAATTTCCTCAAGCGCAGGCTCAAATACCTCGACGTGCTCGACTTCCTGCCCGTGGCCTACAACGCGTTGGCGCGCGACACCGACATCCAGTCCAACGACGGTGGTGCCTCCGCAGGTGGTGGACGTGGCGGCAACCGCCGCTCAGGAGCCGCTTCAAACTCACCTTTGGCCGAGGCACGCAACAACAACCAGGGCGGCTTCAACTCCGCGTACGGCATGAACAACAACTTCGGCGGCAGCACCGGCATGAGCACGGGTTCGAATGCCAGCCGCAGCGTGCTGGACGATCCGCAGGCGATGGGCGCGCCGGAGTCCATGATCGTCGGCAAGACGCAGCTCATCGCCGATCCGCAGTCGAACAGCCTGGTGGTCTCCGGCTCGCCGGAGCACATCGCGCGCATCGACCAGCTTTTGAAGGAGATGGATGTGCGTCCGCAGCAGATCTACATCTCGGCCGTCATCGGCCAGCTCACCCTGGGCAAGGACTACAACGTGGGCTTCGACTTCCTGAAGGCGCTGGATGATTTCAGCCTGAATCAGACCAGCGGCGGCGCTTCCACGGCGGGTGGAACGGTTCAGTTCCCGGCGAACATGAGCAACTTCTCCATCAACCAGCTCAACTTCTACGGCACCCTCGGCTCCCTGAGCAACTACATCAAGCTGGCGGACGGCAACCGCGACTTCAAGGTGCTGGCCACGCCGAGCGTGTATGCCAAGAACGCGGCGAAGTCCGTCATCTCCTCCGGCCAGCGCATCGCCGTGCCGGCGCAGATTCTCTCCAACGGCGGTTTCGCCGCCGGCGTGGCCAGCACGAGCGTCAGCGTCGAATATCGCGATGTTCTGCTCAAGCTGGAGGTCGTGCCGCTCATCAACTCGGACAACGAGGTCACGCTCAAGATCGCCCAGATCAACGACAACATCGTCGGCACCCAGACCATCTCCGGCAACACCGTGCCCACCATCGGCACTCAGGAGCTGGTGACCGAGGTGGCCGTGAAGGACGGCGCCACCGTCGTGCTCGGCGGTCTTATCACGGAACGCGTGACGAACGGCGAGCGCGGAGCCGTTTTCCTGCGCCGCATTCCCATCATCAAGCACCTCTTTGGCACCACAAGCAAGGAGGCCGTCCGCGAGGAGCTGCTCATCTTCATCCAGCCGCACATCATCAAGTCCAATGACCCGCTGGACGGCCCCAACCGCGTCGAGGCAGGCCGTTCCGACCTTTTCCACGAGTCCATGCGGTTCAGCAATCCGCCGGTGGAGGACATCCCCCGCGCGCTGCCTTACCGCTGACAGCCGGCTCCGGGAGCGGAGCGTGCGGACACCGCCGGGAAAACAGCCCGCGCATGGGCAGGCGGCCGGGCGTTACTTCCGCGCCTCCTCCGCGCGATTCTGCACATAAGTGCTGCGCGCGGAGAGATACGGATCGACAGCCTCCTTGGTGGCCGCGTCGTAGGTCTCAAACTGGCCCGGCATGGAGCGCAGGGTGTTCGAAGCGGGCGGAACGATGTTCCAGTCCCCCGTGTTCCAATACAGGTAGGGCCAGTTGACCGGATTCGCCGCATAGTCCCCGGCCAGTCCGACCGTGTCACGCACGCTGCTCGGACCGAGCAAGGGCAGCACGATGTAAGGCCCATGTCCGATGCCCCAGGAGGCCAGGGTCTGCGCCGTGTCCTCCGCCGGCACATGGGCCAGGGACGGGATCTTTTCCGCAGGCTGGAAAATGCCACCGACACCGCCGATCGTGTTGACGAAAAATTTGCCCGTCTCCTGCCCGGCACGCTTGAACTTGCCCTGCAGCGCGCAGTTCACAAAGCGCACGGGGTACTTCACGTTCTCAAACGCGTTATCGATGCCCTTGCGCACCGGCTTGGGGAAAATGAGCTGGTAGCCTTTGGCGATCGGCTTGAAGACGAAGGTGTAGAGCTGGTCGTTGACCCAGAACACGCCGCGGTTGACCGGCTCGAGGGGATCGGAAATCTCCGCGGCGGCATATTCGTCCTCCTTCTCGCCGGCCTGCGCCAGGGCGGCTCTGGCCGGAGCTTTTTCCTTTCCTGCGGCTTTCACCGCCGCCGCCGGCTGAGCGGCGCCCGTCTTTGGCGTGGTGGCGCAGTCTGTCAGGAACGGCGCCACAGCGAGCGCAAGCAGACGGATGAGGAGTGTGTTGGATTTCATCGGGAACGGGAGACGGATTGCGTAAGAGAGCTTATCACGGCATTTGCGCCACCTTTTTTAAACTGGGCGTCCAATTGGCTGCGGTAATTGGCGATCAGGCTCACGCCTTCGATCACCACATCAGTGATTTTCCAGCCTTGCTCCTGCTCCATGCGGTAGTTGACGCTGAAGCGGCTGCCCTTGTAAACCGTGATCGTGGGCACATCCACGCGGCCGGCGGCAGGAGAGGCCGCTGTCTTGTAGGTGATGGCCGGATGTTCGCCGGGAGTGAATTTGCTGCTGTAGCTGCGGATGATCAGGGTCGAGAAAAGCTGCGTGGCCTGCTGCTGCTGGGCGGGGGTGAACTGCCGCCAGCCGGGGCCGACCGCCCGTCGCGTCATCGTTTCAAAACTCACATGTTTCCTCAGCACGGGGCGCAGGCTCTCGTGCAGCGCGCCACGGCTCGCCGTGCGGTCTGCGACGGCGAGAACTTCGCCCACGGCAGACTTGAGGCGTGCTTCCGCTTCCGCCAGTTGGGCGATGGCGGCCGGCCGGGCGGCCAGCAATGCAACACTGAAAAGTAAACGACAGATCATGGAGGGGGGGCTTTTTCGCTTTTTGCTTCTTCCACACTACCGAAGGCCATCTTGCCGATCAAGGATTCAAGATCAACGGAGGATTCGGTCATGGTGATGATTCCTCCGGGCTGCAGGCTGGTCTCGTCAGCACCTGGAGCCAGCAGGACATATTTGTCGCCGATGAGGCCGGTGGTTTTGATCGAGGCCATCGTGTCCGCCGGCAGTTTCAGGCCGGACATCACACGCAGGCTGGCAATGGCGCTGAAATCCTTTGGATCGACGCGGATGCCCTCCACACGTCCGACCGACACGCCTGCCACGACGACGCTGCTGCCGGAGTTCAGCCCGCCCGCGTTCGTGAAACGTGCCTCGATGGTGTAAGTGTCGCCGCCGAGCATGCTTCCCGCACCGAGCTTGATCGTGAGATACAGCACGGCTGCGAGGCCCAGCACCACGAAGGCGCCGACGAGGAGTTCCAGCTTCGATTGTTTCATGGGTCTGCGGAGGATGAGGCTTCGCCCCGGCGGATGGCGGCGAGCGTGCTGCCAAGAGCGGCGATACTATCACGGAAATCATGTACCACGCCATCATTGGAAGCGGAAAAATCCGCCGGGACGCCCTCAAAGCACATGCGCCCCTGGTCCAGCAGCGCCACGCGGTCGCTGGCCACCAGCGCCTCCGGCACATCGTGTGTGACAACCACGGCGGTGAAGCCGAACTGCCGCTGATACTTGGCGATCATCGAAAAAACCGCGTTGCGACGCAGCGGATCGAGGCCGGCGGTCGGCTCGTCGAAAAGCACCAGTTCCGGCCTTGTCACGATGGCACGCGCCAGCGCCAGCCGTTTCTGCATCCCGCCGGACAACTGGCCGGGATAGCGGTCGCGATGCGCGTCGAGTTCGAGCTGCCGCAGCGCCTCCAGGCTGCGCCCGTCGATCTCCTTGCCGGACAAGCCGGTCGTCTGCTCCAACGGCAGCGCCACGTTCTCCAGCGCCGTCAGCGAGTCGAACAACGCGTTGCTTTGAAACAGGAAGCTGCAGCGCCGCCTGAAATCCGCCCATGCCTCCACATCCCCAGCGCCGAGCAGTCTTCCATCGAAGCGGATGGTCCCCGCGTCCGGCCGCAGCACGTCCGCGAGACACTTCAAAAACACCGATTTGCCCGCGCCACTGCGTCCGAGCACCGAGACAAGACACCCGCGCGGCACAGCGAGGCTCGCGCCCGAGAGCACGGCGTGCCCGTCGAAGCTTTTGTGCAGTCCTTCGATCTGAAGCAGCGGTTCTGGGACAGGAGCGGCCATCTTCAGACGAGGAACGAGGTGATCACATAATCCGCCGCCAGCACGGTGATGCATGACTGCACCACCGCCCGCGTGGTCGAGGCGCTGACCGCCCGCGCTCCGGTGGAAGAGCGGTTGCGATGCGCATTGAAACCATGATAGGAGCACAAACCGATCGTCAGCAGGCCGAACACCGCCGCCTTGGTGAAGCACTCGCGCACATCCTGCGACTCCACCGCGCGCTCCACCGCCGACCAGTAAACGCCTGACTCCAGCCCCAGCAGCACCGAGCCGGACAAGGCGCCTCCGACCAGGCCGACAGTGACAAACAGCGCCGTCTGCAGCGGATAAACGATCAGCGAGGCGATCAACCGCGGAGCCACGAGATACGCATAGCTGCTCACGCCCATCGTCTCCAGCGCCGCGATCTGCTCCGAATTGCGCTGGATGCCGAGTTCCGCCGCCAGCGCCGACCCCGCCTGCCCCACCAGCATCAGCGCCGCCAGCACCGGCCCCATCTCGCGCACCAGGCTCAGCGACACCAAGGTGCCGAGCAACCCTTCCGAGCCAAATTTGTTCAACACATAATAGCCCTGCAAACCCAGCACCAGCCCGGTGAACATCCCCACGATCAAAATCACCGGCAGGCAGCGCACCCCCTGCTCAAATCCCGCGCGCATGATTCTGCGCACTATTTTCCGCGAACCGGCGGCGGCGCGAAACGACCGCCCCAAGAACAGGGCGAAGTCCCCCAAGGCTTGAACGATGGAAAGCGTGTTTCTTCCGACGATGCGCAGCATGCAATGGCGGGCACTTTCACGCAGCCACAGGCGCGATGCAACGAATCTGCGCCACGCCATCGCATTATTTCCCGTGCGTCGCGCTCACAAATCCGCGACCGGCAGCCACTTCCGCTGCTCCCAGCTTTGCAGGCCAAGTTCGGCGAGTTGCACGCCCTTCGCACCTTCGCGCAGCGTCCACGGGAACGGCGTGCCAAGAACGACGCGCTTGAGGAACTCCTCCCACTGGATCTTGAAGGCGTTATCGTAAGTCGTCGTGTCCGGCACTTCCTGCCAGCCGCCGAAGAAGTTGATCGGCTGATCGATGTCGGGGTTCCAGATCGGGCGTGGCGTGACTCCGGCGCTCTGCACCCAGCACTTGCGCAAACCGACGATGGCGCTGCCATGCGTGCCATCGACCTGCATCGTCAGCAGGTCGTCACGGCGCACACGCACCGTCCACGAGCTGTTGAACTGGCAGATCACACCTCCCTCGCATTCAAAGGTCGCGTAACAGGCATCGTCGCTCGTGCAATCGTATTTTTTGCCGCGTTCATCGACACGCTGCGGGATGTGCGTGGCTCCCATGCAGCTCACGGCCTTCACCTTGCCAAACAGGTTGTCGATCACGTAGCGCCAATGGCAGAGCATATCGACAATGATGCCGCCTCCATCCTCCTTGCGGTAATTCCACGACGGACGCTGCGCGGGCTGGTCGCCATCCTCGCCGGTGAAGACCCAGTAACCGAACTCGCCACGCACGCTGAGGATGCGTCCGAAGAAGCCCTGGTCCTTCAGCAGCTTGAACTTGCGGATGCCGCTGAGCCACAGCTTGTCCTGCACCACACCGTTCTTCACACCGGCGTCTTCGCAGAGTTTGGCAAGACGCAGAGCTTCGCTGGTTTCCACCGCCGTCGGTTTTTCGCAATAGATCGCCTTTCCTGCCTTCACGGCCTTCTCGACAAAACCAGCGCGCTGCAACGTGCCCGAAGCGTCGAAGAAAATCTCGTCGTCTTTGTTCGCCAGCGCCGCCTCAACATCGGTGGTGAAGCGTGTGACGCCCGTGCGTGCGGCCAGCGCCTTGAGCTTGTCATGATTGCGTCCGGTGAGGATCGGATCGGGCATGATGACCAGGTCGTCGTTCACTTTGAGGCCGCCTTGATCGCGGATCGCCTTGATCGAGCGGATCAGGTGCTGGTTCGTTCCCATGCGTCCGGTGACGCCATTCATGATGATGCCGATGCGTTTGGTTTCCATAAGTCAGAGTTCGTGAGTTGGTCGTTCGAGATTCAGGATGCGTAGATTTTCGCGTAGCTGGAGGAGATTTGATCGAGAAACTGGCCCTGATCAGCGGCCCACCAACGGTTGGAGAAGATTTCGACCTCGCGATGCCCGGTGAAGCCGGTGGCGTCCACCCAGTCGCTGATTTCCTTGATGTCGATGCAGCCTTCGCCCATCAAACCGCGGTCGTTGAGCAGGTCGATCGTCGGCGTGCGCCAGTCGCAGATGTGGAAGGCGAGCAGGCGACCCGTCTGACCCGCCAGATCAATCTGCGCCTTCAATTCGGGATCCCACCATACATGATACACATCCACAGCGATGCCGACCGACTTCGGCGCGCCGAGCGCATCGCAAATCTCATGCGCCTGACGCATGGTGTTCACCGCGCTGCGATCATCGGCATACATCGGATGCAACGGCTCGATGGCGAGCTTCACACCCGCTTTTTCCGCCGCTGGCAAAACGGCGGCAATACTGTCGGTGATTTGTTTGCGTGATTCAGTCAGCGGCTGCCCCGGAACGGCCCCGCACACCAAAACGATCAAGGGCGCGCCAATTGCCCGCGCCTGCTCGATGGCTTTCAAATTGTCGTCGATGGCCGTTTGGCGTGCGGCAGCCGTTGTGGCCG
>JAEUHJ010000230.1 GCA_016795375.1 Verrucomicrobiaceae bacterium | reverse complement strand
TTCGAGTTCTCGCTGCCGAGGCCATACGTCAGCCATGCGCCGAGGCTCGGACGCGGCTGGATCGAGTCGCCGCAGTTCATGAGCATCAGCGACGGCTCATGGTTCGGCACCTGCGCCTGCATCGAGCGGATGACCGCGATGTCATCGATGTGCGCCGCCGTTTTCGCGAACAACTCGCTCACCTCGATGCCGCTCTGCCCGCGCCGCTCAAACTTGAACGGCGAAGGAAACGCCGCGCCCGTCTTCCGCTCCGTGATGCGATGACCCGGCACCGGTTTCCCCGCATACCGCGCCAGCGCCGGCTTCGGATCAAACGTGTCCACATGCGACGGCCCGCCATTGAGGAAGAAATGAATCACCCGCTTCGCCCGAGGCGTGTGGTGCGGCTTGGAAGCTTGCAAATCCGCCAGCCCCAACGCCGCCAAGCCCATGCCCGAGCGGGCAAGGAAGTCTCGGCGGGTGAGTGGTGTTGGCATGTGCATAATACGCCGCTCTTGCGATGACTTTCCGCCCGCAGTCGCGTTCTGGCTCTTATGCTTCGAATCACGCTCTTTTTGCTCCTCGGCCTGAACGTGGCCGCGCAGGTGCGTAACACGGTTTGGCATGCAAAGCGCGGCGCATGGACTGAGGCGTCGTTTTGGAGCGCTGGCGTGCCCGACGGCCTCGCACGCACGGCGATCACCGGTGCGGCGGAGGTCGTGATTTCGAGTGAGGGGCAGATTTGCGGCGGTCTGGCCGTCGGAGCATCACGCGGGGATGACGCGCGATTGCTCCTGAAAGGCGGATCACTCGTGGTGCGGCGGAATTTTGTCCAGATCGGCGAGCTGGCGGACGGCGCGGGCGAGATCGTGGTGGAAAACGGTGCGCTGCACAGTTGCGGACCGGTTTACATCGCTGCGGCGAATGGAGCGCTGCGCAGTTGCCGCGGCACACTGCGGGTGCGCGGCGGCAGCGTGGTGGCGCGGCTGTTCACGCTCGGCTGGGGCGCGGGCAGCACAGCACGGCTCGCCATCGAAGGATCGCGCGCGGAGGCGGTGGAGGCGCTGGATTACATCACAGCAGGTTGTTACGATGAAAAATTCGCCAGCACGAGCACGCTTGCCTTCACGCTGGATGCGCAGGGCGTGACGCCCATCACGATCCGCAGTCCGCGCGGTGGACTGAGTTTGCTCCAGGAAAAAACTCCGAACGTGTGCCGACTCGAAATCCATCTCAGAGCCGTGCCGCCGCGTGAGGACGTGACGCACATCGCCGCGAATGTGGCGACTCGCGGCCACTTTGAGGATCTGCCGGAGGGCGCGGAGGTCCGCGCCACGCATGCAGGCCGCGTCTTCCGCTGGACGCTGACGTATCGAGGCGGCCCAAACGGCTGCCATGTCATGCTGCAACGCGTGCGCGGTCATATGGAGGGCGATGCGGTCACGCACACGCGACCACTGCCCGCGAAGCAGGCGCTGCTTTGGGAAAAAGTGCCGCTGCGTGCGCCGCTGCCTGAAACCTTCGAGCCTGCATTCGAAGGTGCGTACGGCTTTGGTGCCATCGCCGCAGGCGGACGCGGCGGGCGTGAGATCGCGGTCGAAAATCTCGCCGACAGCGGCCCAGGCAGTCTGCGTGCGGCCCTGGAGACCAAGGAGCCGCGTCTCATCGTTTTCAAAGTGAGTGGCGAGATCGTGCTGAAGTCACGGCTGCGCATCACGGAGCCTTTTGCGAGTGTTTTGGGCCAGACAGCTCCAGCGCCGGGCATCACGTTGAGCGGGCACGGCATTCTCGTGCAAACGCATGATGTGGTGCTGCGCCATCTGCGCATCCATGGCAGCGTGGGAGCCGAGGGTGGCGACGTGATGGAGTTTTACGACGCGGAGCGCTGCATCGCCGATCACTGCTCGTTTTTATGGGGAGATGACGAGACGTGCAGCATCACCGGCTTGAGTGATGCGATCACCATCCAGCACTGCCTCATCGCCGAGGGGCTGAACCACGCCGGGCACAGCATGGGCGGCATCGCCGGTGGCGAGCGCACGAGCTGGCACCACAACGTCATCGCGCACTGTCGCACGCGAAACCCGCGCTTCGCCGGGCAGACGTGGTGCGACTTCCGCCACAACGTGATCTACGACTGGGGGGACGCCGCCGCGTATGGCGAGTTTGAGCGCGTGAACCTCGTCGGCAATTTCTTCAAGCCCGGCCCCTCGACGAAGTGCCTTCCGCCCGTCATTTTTCAAAGCGATGCCGCGCTGCCCGCCGCGAGCCTTTTCAGTGCCGGCAACACGCCGATGACATTGAAGTGTGATGCCGCCGTGCTCTCGACGCAGCCCTTTCCTGCGCCCACCGTGCCGGACGATGCTGCGGAGCACGCCTTGGAAAAGGCCGGGGCCTCCTTGCCGCTGCGTGATGCCGAGGATGCCCGCATCCTCCGCGAAGTGCGCGAGGGGACGGGGGGAATACGGGATCGCTAATCCACAAACATGAACTCGTTGGAGAGCATGAGCACCTGTGCGAGCTGCTCCCAGGAGGTGAGCGTCGTTTTGGGCGAGGTGGTGAAGTCTTTTTTCGCGTCCCAGACTTCAGCGGGCGTGTCGCCGCCGGAACCGGCGATGATTTGCGTCGCGCTGAGTTGCGGTGACCAGAGGAATTGATCGCTGTTCAGGCCGACGTCGATATCGACGATGAAATCGAGGGTGTCGCCTTTCTGGAAGGTGATGGCGGCGAGGCTGAGATCGGCTTTGGAAGCGTGGAGCTTCGTGCCGAGCAGTTTTCCGAGGCGGGAGTGGCTGACGAAGGCGCGGATGCCATCGCCGGCCTCGGGTTCGTGAATCAAGGTCGAGTGCAGATCGTAAAGGCCATCGGCGGGTGCGATCCAGCGGCGGACGACGGCGTGCTGGCGGTTGTTTCCGGGGTGGCCGCCTTCGGCGGTGAGCTGGGCCCAGCCGAGTTTGGCGTTCGGCCAGTCTTCGTCGCCCTGCCAGGCGTGGCCGGTGAAGTGTGGCAAGGGCGTGAATATCTTCACGCGGCCTGTTTTTTCTTCCCATTCGCCAAAACCGTGCTGCCAGGCCTTCGCGTGATCGTTTTCGGTGAGGACGGGCTTTTCATCGACGGAGACGAAGTTGAGAGCGGAGGTGAGTTCGGCGGCGGTTGGGTTTCTTTGAAAGAGGCGCTGGTAGATGAATTGGATGCGCTTCGTGTTGTTGGAGCGCCGCTCAGGGGACTGAGCGGACCACTTGATGAGCGCCTTGGCCTGTTGGACGAGAAAGGGATGATTGAGGCCGAAAAGGGCCTGTTGAGGCACGGTGGTCTCGATGCGTTGCGGGATGGAGAGATCAGGATTCGCGAAATCGAAGGTGCGCATCACGGCGGGCAGGTTTTCGCGATCGATGAAGGCGTAGAGTGTGCGGCGTGCGTTGCTGGTGGCGAGGAGTGACTGCGGACGACCGCCGAGGCGGAGATCGAGCCGACCTGCGGCGGCGAGCCAGGCGTCGCGAGCTTCTTCGAAGGTGAGGCGGTGCGCCGATTGCGGAATGCGGAGTTCGGAATGCGGAATGGCTGATTCCGAATTCCGTGTTCCGAATTCCGCATTTGCCGCCCTTTGCTGATAAGTCTGCGACAGCATGATGAGCCGGTGCATGTGCTTGATGCTCCAGCCGCTGCGGATGAACTCGGTGGCGAGCCAGTCGAGGAGTTCGGGATGCGTTGGAGGGCTGCCTTGCTTGCCGAAGTCGCTCGGGGTGCTGACGAGGCCTTTGCCGAAGTGGTGCTGCCAGACGCGGTTCATCATGACGCGGGCGGTGAGGGGATTGCGCGGGTCGATGATGGCCTGCGCGAGTTCGAGTCGGCCGCTGCCTTTGGTAAAGGGCTTTTGATTCCCAAAGAGGCTCAAATACTGACGTGGGACGGCATCGCCTTTCGTGAGCGGATTGCCGCGGGTGAAGATGCGTGGCGTGCTGGGTTGCGCACGGTCTTTTAAAATGGTGGCGTGAGCGGGCGCGGCGCTGGTTTTGATGATGAAGCGGTCCACATCGCCCTGCGCTTTCCACAGCTCGGTGGTGACGCCGGTGGGGAAATACATCTCGATGTTCGCGATGTGCTCGTCGGGCACGAACGCGGGCGAATCGGGCTGATGGAGGCGTTCTTCGGTCAATTCGACGCCGGGATGCTTGTCGAGCCAGGCGACGAAGCGATGGACGATGAAGGGATTGAGGTCTTTTTCGTCGAGGAGCTGCCCGAAGACCTCCTCGGGATACTTGTCGAGCTCACGCGTGGCCTGGAGGTAGTCGGCGACGCGGGCACGCGTGCGCTTCATCTGCTCCTCGCGGCGCTTCGTCATGAGTTCGCGATTCTTTTTCTCCAGCGCGGTGAGTTCGGCATTTTCGCCATTAGCGCACTGCACAAGGGCCTCGGCGCAGCTTTGGAAGACGCCGTAGAGCGCGTAGTAGTCGCGCGTGGGGATGGGGTCGAACTTGTGATCGTGGCAGCGTGCGCAGGCGACGGTGAGCGCCTGCGTGCCGCGCATGACGACATCAATGCGGTCGTCGATGATGTCGTGCGTGACGCCGAGGAAGCGCCGCCCGAGCGTGAGAAAGCCCATCGCGGCGAGATCGGGTGAATTTGGCGGCACGACTTGGTCCGCTGCGATCTGCAGAAGCAGGAAGCGGTCGTAGGGCATGTCGTCATTGAAGGCGCGGACGACCCAATCACGGTAAGCGGAGGCGTGGACCCAGTTCTTTTCCTCGCGGGCATAGACGTAGCCCTTCGTGTCCGAGTAGCGGGCGATGTCGAGCCAGTGACGGGCTTGTTGTTCGCCGTAGTGGGGGGAGGCGAGGAGGCGGTCGATGAGCGCCTCATAGGTCTCATGGGACACATAAGACTCATGGGGTGGCAACCCGGTGAGATCAAAGTGGGCGCGGCGGATGAGCGTGCGGGCATCGGCGCGTGAGGCGGATGCGTCTGGCAGATAGGCGTCGATGCTGTTTGCTGTGCCGGGTTTGAGCGGCTGAAAGGCCCAATGCTCAGCAGAGAACGTGTTCGCGGAAATCAAGATGGCAGCCAGTGGGACAAGCGCAAAACGCATGGTGCGCGTACTACGCTCCACCGCTGGTGTTTTCCTTCGAGGCGCGGCAGTTATACCTCGCGTCATCAAGATTTGTGAAAAGTTAGGCTCGCCATTGGGCCAGCGTGGGTAACTTCCAGCGGTCATAGACCATGACCCGCATCGAACTCTCCCAAGCCGATATTGCTGACATCGAAGATGCCATGGACGATCCGTCCTTGAGCGACAAAGTGCGCCACAAGCTCCTCGTCATCCGCTTC
>JAEUHJ010000206.1 GCA_016795375.1 Verrucomicrobiaceae bacterium | reverse complement strand
GAGCAGAGCGCCTGGTTCCGCTGGCTGCTGACCGCGTGCTGGGCGAACCGTGGTGATGTGCTGACACGGCTGGGCGGGGAGCAGCATCTGCGCGAAGCCGTGCGCAGTTTTGACGAGGCGATGACTCACCTGAACCTTCTCCCGCTGGATGATGACCCGCAATACCGCGGCCGTCTGGTGCTGACGTGGATGAACCGCTCCGTGGCGCTGCGTGCGCAAGCGAAGCCAGAGGAGGCGCTGGCGTCTTTGGAGGAATCCCAGAGGGTCATGGAGGAGGGCGTGCGGCTGGGGCGGCCGGAGAACATGGCCTTGCGCGTCACTTTGATGACCAATCGTGCGGGTTTGCTGCTGGAGCTCCCCCAACCGGCGATGCACGAGGCAATGCAAACGGCCGAGGCGGTGCTTGATTCGAGCCGGGCGACGGAGAATACGCAGTTGCTGGCGGCGGAGATCGGTTTGAAGGCCCGGCATGCGTTCTGTCATGCCGTGGCGATGCTGCTGGAGACACCGCCCGTGGACACAAGCCGCGCGGACGACTGGATCACACGCGCGACCGATCAGGTGGAGGAGGCGATGCGTCTGGCGACGCGATGGGAAGGACAAGGGGGCGAGTCTTTCCGCACCCTGCGGCGCGAGCTGTTCGCATACGGCTGCCGCATGTATCTGGCGTATCAGCCTCATTTCCTCGCGGAGTTTCTGCTTGATGTGCTCGACCCGGGACGAGGATCGCTGCTGCTGGTGGAAGCGGATGACCTGCATGCGTCCGCCCTCGAAGCGTTGAATCTGGCGGCGGATGTGATCAAACGCCGCGGGCCGTTGGATCTGGGCCTGCGGGGCACGGAGCGCCTGCTCGACGTGCTGGCATCCCTGAAACAGGCGGCGGATCAGATCAAAAAAATGCCATCGCGCCCCAAAGCGGTATAAAAAATGTCCGCAGTGACATTCCATCATCCGAGGTGATTGACGGCTTTGAGCCAAGCCGGTAGCACCGGGCGCGCCGGTTTGGATCACAACCCGGTTATTCCCAACTCCGCATGAAGCATCGCCGAATTCGCCCAAAGGGCTCCCGCGTTCGCAAACCGAACACTGAAATCCTGTCCGTGACCTCGCTAATCTGCGCCGCCGGCAGCCTGGCCGCGCAAACCACGGACACGAAACCCGCGGCGGCAAAACCCGTCGAAAAGACGGCCGGAACGAACATGAAGGAGGTGGTCGTGGAGGCGAATGCGAACGTTTACAACCCGAACCGCCTGCAATCTCCCAAGTACACCGAGCCGCTGCGCGACGTTCCGCAGACGATCACGGTGATTCCGAAGACGGTGATCCAGGATCGCGGGGCGTTCAGCCTGCGCGACGTGCTGCGCAACACGCCGGGCATTTCCATGCAGGTCGGCGAAGGAAGCTCCGCCGGACCCGGTGGTGATCTTCTGAGCATCCGCGGAAGTTCCGCCGGAACCGACTGGTTCATGGACGGCGTACGCGACCACGGCCTCTATAACCGCGATCCGTTCAACCTGGAGGCCGTCGAGATCACCAAGGGGCCGACTTCCGCCACCGCAGGACGCGGAGCCTCCGGCGGCGCCATCAACATGGTTTCCAAAATGGCCCGTCTCGGACGTGACAACCTGAGCAGCTTTTCCATCGGCACGGATAATCTGTATCGCGGCACGGTGGATGTGAACGAGCAGTTGAGCGAGCACTCCGCCCTGCGCCTGAACGGCCTCTACCACAGCGCGGACACACCGGGACGCGACGAGGCGAACCAGGAGCGCTGGGGCATCGCCGCGTCATTGGCGTTCGGCCTCGACACGGACACACGTTTCACACTGAACTACCAGCACCTCACTGAGAACAACCTGCCGGACTGGGGGCTGCCCTTCATTTCCAACGCCGCCGTGGGTGCGGTGGGCACACCTCCCCCGGTGAGTTTCGACAATTTTTATGGCAATCCGGCCACAGATTATGAAGACGTGCAGCAAGACGCCCTCACGGCGATCTTTGAGCATGACTTCTCCGATCATGTGCGCTTGCGCAACGTGACGCGCTACAGCCGCACACACCGTGACTCCATCACCACCGCTCCGCGTTTCGTCGGTGCCACGACCACGATCCAGCGTGAGCTGCAGCAATGGCGGCTGACCACCGAGGCCTTCGTGAACCAGACCAACCTCAATGTGGATTTTGACACCGGCATCCTGAAGCACGCGCTGGTCACGGGCCTGGAGTTGTCCTGGGAGCGGCAGTTGACTGCCCGCGCGGCGCTCGCCAACCAGAGCCGCACGGACCTGTTCAACCCCGGCGCGGTGGTCGCCGGCGGTGTGGGCGGCATGCCCGCCATGCCGGGAGACGCCGAGGCGCACATGGACACCATCGCCTTTTATCTCTTTGACACTGTGCACATCACCCGGTTCTTCGAACTCAGCCTCGGTGCGCGTTACGATCATGTCGAAGCGGAGGGGCGCGCGCCCGGCGGACTCGCGAGCGTCTCGAACTCCGATGATTTGTTCAGTTGGAAGGCCGCCCTGGTGTTCAAACCCGTCGAACATGGCAGCATCTATTTTGGCTACGGCACCTCGATGCGCGCCAGCCTGGACGCCGTCTCGGCCGCAGGACTGGGCGCCACGGTGCTGGCAGGGGGTTCTCTTCCCGCTGGAACCGTCGGCTCTTACGATCCCGAGGAAACGCGGGCCTACGAACTGGGGACGAAGTGGGATCTTTTCAAAGAACGCCTCTCACTGACGGCGGCGCTGTTCCGCACGGAGAAAAACAAAGCCCTGGTCCGAAACGCCGGCAACGCCGGGGTTGTGGGAACGGGTGCTGAACAGGTGGTGGACGGCATCGAGATCGGCCTGGCCGGAAATCTGACAAAGCACTGGCAGATCTTCGCCGGTTATGCCTGGATGGACGGGCGCGTCACCAACAGTCCGGCGGGAGCCACGGGGCCTTTGAGCAACGTGGCCGAAAGCTCTGGCAATCTCTGGACCACTTATTCTTTGATGGATGACCGGCTTCAGATTGGCCTGGGCGTGCAATACATGGGAGAGGTGCACTTGGGACGTGCCAACACGGTCATCAACAGCAGCACTCCCGTTGCGCCGGACTACCTGCTGTGGGACGCCATGGCCAGCTACAAGTTCACCAAGAACTTCAGCCTGCGTTTGAATGTCTATAACCTGACCGATGAACGCTACATCGACCGCAGCGGTGGCAGCGTCGGTCAGTTTCTCCCAGGAAACGGCCGCTCGGTGGCTCTGACGGCCAGTGTGAAATTCTAAATCACCTGCTTCTGACGAACTCGCCACCCGCGAAGGTGACGTTGATTCACCGCTGCGGCCCCTGTCCATCACGCCATGCTCATCACCATCCCCGACGTGCTCAGCTCCGACCAGGTGGCCCATGCGCGCAAGCTGCTGGATGCCGCCGAGTGGATCGACGGCAAGGTCACCGCAGGCACTCAATCCGCCAGGGTCAAAGACAACATGCAGATTCCTGAGGGCAGTCCAGCCGCGCGGGAGATCGGCGAGATGATCCTCGCCGCTCTCTCGAAAAACCCGGTCTTCCTCGCCGCCGCGCTGCCTTCACGCATTTTTCCGCCGTTGTTCAACCGCTACTCCGGCGGCCAGTCTTTCGGCACGCATGTGGACAATGCCATCCGCCAGTTCCCCAACGCGCCTGTGCGCATCCGCACCGATTTGAGCGCCACGCTCTTCTTCGCCGGGCAGGACGAGTACGACGGTGGGGAGTTATGCATCGAAGACACTTACGGCGTGAAAATGGTGAAGCTCCCGCCCGGCCACCTGGTGCTCTATCCCTCCACCAGCCTGCATCACGTCACTCCTGTGACGCGCGGCGCCCGCATCTGCTCCTTCTTCTGGCTGCAAAGCATGATCCGTGACGACGGGCATCGCTCATTGCTCTTCGACCTCGATCTTGCCATCCAGCGTCTGGGCCACGAACTCGCCGGAAACCCCGTGGCGGAAAAGACAGCGGTGCAGATCACGGGCGTGTATCACAATCTGCTGCGTCAATGGGCTGAAATTTGAACTGCGCCCTCACGGCTGCGTCTTCTGGCCGCGCTTGATCAAAGCGGATCAGCGCAGGCGGAAGGTGAGCGGCAGGGGGTAGCGATTCGCCGCTCCGCCGGGCCAGCGCCAGTTGCGACGCACCCACGCGGACGCGTAGCTGCCCAAGGTGCTGTAGCCTGTGCCGCTGCTGCGCGCCACGCTCTGCGGGCGCGGGTGCGGCGTTGGCCGGGGCTTGGGTTTGACCACCGGATCGACGGGCTTCAATGCGTCCTGGATTGGCGGCGCGGTCGGAATGGCAAAGATGTCCTCCATCGTCATGGCCTCGGCGATTTCGGGCAAATCAAGACTTTCCGGCGGTGCTTCGACGGCCTCGGGGATCTCGACGGGCAGTTCAGGGGCGTCCTGGGCCACTGTCTCCTCCGCGTCGAGCGTTTGCAGTTCGGCCATCGAGGTCTCGACCATCGCGAGAGAAGAATCCGCCTCGTCTTCGAGCGTCTTGAGATGAATCGGCGGCAAATCAGCGGCAAACAGGCCGACAAGGCCCACTGCGAGGCACGAACCTGTGATCCCGACGAGCCACGACAGAGCGTTCAACGTCTCCAGTATGCTGTACCGAAACCGGACCGTTGGCCGGGCAATGTCAGAGCTGGTGTGGTGGTGTCCGGCTTGGCAAGATTGCCCCCCATGACAGACGGTGTGGTTATCTTTTGGGAGGTCGTGAGACAAGGAGCAGGCGGGCTGTTGAGTACAAATCGCAAGAATGGAGTAGTATTTGCAATTGAGACTTCATCTCAAAAATTGACTTGCGCATATTGTAGAACCATGCACCGTTGTCGATCTTCTCTGCGACAGAGTCTCAATTTACCCGCCCCCTCGCCCTTGATGAAAATATCCCCCACACCCAGTGGTAGCCGTTTCACCGGCGCAACCTTGGTCGCCACCGCTTTGCTGTTCCTGGCAATCGCCTCTCACTCGCGCTCGCAAACGGCAATCAACCCGGCCACCAAAAAGACAGCGACGGAACTGCCCAACCTCATCATCACCGCCAAGGCCGGGGAGCCTGCCATCAAAATCCCCTACCTGCCGCCGGTTGAGGGAACCAAAATCTACTCGGGCAAGCGCACCTCGGTGATCGAGATGAAGGCTCTGCCGCAGATCATTTCAAACAATTATCGCCAGGCCTTCGCCCTCACCCCCGGCTTGCTGGTTTCTGAGGAAACCACACCGCTGGTGAGCTTCGGCTATCGCGGCATCGGCAGTCCCGACCGCGCGCAGTTCCTGCAAACCATGCAGGATGGCATTCCGATCAGTGCCGACCCCATCGGCTACCCCGAAGCCTACTGGACGCCGCAGTTGGAATCCGTGCAGCGCCTGGAGTTCCTGCGCGGCGGCGCTGGCCTCATGTACGGACCACAACCTGCGGGCGCGCTGAATTACATCACGCTCATGCCGCGCACGGACCGTCCCTTCGGATTCCAGGAAAATTTTTTGATGGGTACCGACGACCTCATCTCAAACTACACCGCCGTGGACGGCACGGCCGGCAAATGGGGCTATCATGCCTACTTCGGCCATCGCTCCTCCGACGGCTTCCGCCAGGCGAACAGCGATTACGAAACGAACGGCGGGCGGGCAAAACTCGTCTATCAGCAAGACGAGGACACCCGCTGGATCATCGCCATGGAGGCTTACCAGCAGGAAAACGGCGAACCCGGTGGCCTGACGGCGGCGGCGTTCGCTGCAAACAGGTCTGCCACCACCCGGGTCAATGACCGCTTCAAACTGCAGCGCTATGGCGCGAGCATCGAACTCCAACACAAATTCTCCAGCGACACCGAGCTTTCGATAAAAACCTGGGCTGCCTATTATGACCGCTGGAGCCGCCGTCAGGCGCTCGGCGCAGCACCTGCCTTTGGAGGCGTCCCCCTCGGTGCCACGGCAGCCATCGCACATCAAAAATTCTACAACTGGGGCATCGAACCGCGCATCCGCCACGACTATGAGCTTTGGGGTGGCAACCACACCCTCACCGGCGGTCTGCATTTCTTCATGTCCCACTCGCCATTCAAGGACAAGACCGCCGCGACTCCCACCGAAAATGACGGCAACGTGCTCCGCGACGCGCAGCGCGACGTGATCTACGGCTCCGTCTTCGTGGAGAACAAATTCACCTTCGGCCGCCTCAGCGTCACCCCGAGTTTCCGCATGGAGTTTGTGAACCAGAACCTCACGTTGCAGAATTTCGGCGTCGCGCCCATGGCCGAGACCAACAACAGCAAACTCGACATGCAGCCGCTTTTCGGCCTGGGCCTGTCCTATGACCTCGGTCATGAAACCGCCGTCTATGCCAACATCTCCCAAAGCTACCGCCCCACCACCTTCGGCCAGTCTCTGATCCCCGTCGCCGGCGGCACTGCAAATGACGCCACGCCCGGCCTCGGCTGGCATTATGAGCTCGGCGTGCGCGGCACTCCCAGGCCGTGGGTCACCTACGACACCGCCTTTTTCCTTGTCGATCTCGACAACCGCTTCGGCACCGCCGGCACCGTGCTTACCAGCGTCGGCCGCAGCATCAACTACGGTTGGGACGGCTCCCTCCAGATCGATGCCATCGGCGCCTATGACGCCGCCTTCGGCACGCATCATGCAAACCTGCTCGGCTCCCTCAACCTTTACGCCAACGTCTCGATTCTTGAGGCACGGCTCCAGGGCAGCACCAACAACGGCGGCTCCCCGCAATACTCCCCTCCCTACATGCTGCGCACCGGCTTCATCTACAGTCGCAAAAGCGGCCTGAAAATCTCCTTCCTCGGCACGCTCATGGCCCGCCATTACGGAAATGACACCAATACCGCCGCATTTGAAATACCCGCCTACACCACCTGGGATCTCACCGCCGAGGTGCCTGTCGTCGAAAACTTCGCCATTCTCGCCGGCCTCAACAACGTCTTCGACAAGCAATACTACGCCCGAGTCACCGCCAACGGCATCGACCCCGCCTACGGCCGCAATTTCTACATCGGCGGCAGCCTCAAGTTCTGATCCAGAAAGTTAGGTTGGGTCATGTCCCTGCGGGGCGCGGATCGTGGTGTTTCGCCCCTGCGGGGATCCCCCTCCTGCCACCGGAGTTGGTTGAAAAAATCAGCGTGCCCCGCCTTGTCGTGTGTATTTGCCCGACGGGGAAGCCGCGTCTAGCTTTGCGGTCCCCATGACCCACGCCGTCCTCAGTCTCCTCAAAGAAAGCCGCCACCCCATGCGCATCGACTTGATCGGCGTGGCCGGGTCAGGCATGAGCGGGCTGGCGCTGCTGCTGCTCGGGCTTGGCCACAAAGTCAGCGGCTCCGACAAGGCGACGACACTGGAGACGGAACGGCTGCAAAAACTCGGACTGCAATTTTTCCACGGCCACACGGAGAAGGAAGTCGAGGAGTGCGACATGGTGATCTACTCCAGCGCCATCAAGCCGGGCAACGTGGCCTATGAGGCGGCGTACAAACAGGGCATCCCGCTGATTCGCCGCGCGGAAGCACTGGCTGCGGTGATGGCGAACAAGCAGGGAGTCGTCGTCTGCGGCACGCATGGCAAGACGACCACCTCCGCGCTCACCGCCCATGTTTTGCGCCAGGGCGGCCTCAAACCGAGCCATTACGTCGGCGCGGAGATTCCGATCCTCGGCTCGAACGCGCATTGGGACCCCGAAGGCGAGCTGTTCGTGGCCGAGGGCGATGAAAGCGACGGCACGCTGGTGAATTTCCATCCGCAGCACGCCATCGTGTTGAACATTGAGCCGGAACACCTCGACTTCTACGACGGCATCGAGGCCATCAAGACGGTGTTCCGCCAGGTTTTGAGCCAGACGCCGGGGCATTGGGTGTACTGCGCCGAGGATCCTGTCGCGAGCGAAGTCTGCGCCGGGCCGCAGGGTGTGAGCTACGGCTGGAGCCACGATCACGACTTTTCGGCGCACATACACTCCATGAAGCCGGATCACTCCGTGTTTGATGTTTATCAACGCGGCGCGCTGCTTGGCACCGCCACGCTCGGCATTCCGGGCAGGCACAATGTCAGCAACGCGCTCGCCGCCATCGCGCTGGCCACGAAGTGCGGCGTGTCGTTTGAATCCATCCAGCACGCGCTACGCTCATTCCGCGGGGCGAAACGGCGCTTTGAGATCCGTCACAGCGGCGAACGCTTCACCGTGGTGGACGACTACGGCCATCATCCGAGCGAAATCGCCGCCACGCTGGCCACGGCGAAGGGTTTGAACGCGAAACGCATCGTCTGCCTGTTCCAGCCGCATCGTTACAGCCGCACGCAGTTGTTGAAAAAGGAGTTCGGCGCGAGTTTCGGCGATGTGGACGAGCTGTTCGTCACCGACGTCTATCCGGCGAGTGAAAAGCCGCTCCCCGGCGTCAGCGGCGAGACCATCATCGAAGAGGTGAAGCTGCAAAACACGCGCACCAGGGCCGGCAGCACGCCCACAATGCCAGTCGCACGCGACAAGGCCGGCAACGCACTGCGTCCCGGTGATCTGCTCATCACACTCGGCGCCGGCAATGTTCACGAGGTCGGCCGATGCATCGCGCGCGACCTGCCTGTGCTCGAAAGACTCTGCGCCATCCTCGACGCGAACGGCGGCGGCGCGGCGCGGCTTTACGAGCCGATGAACCGCCACACGACCTTCCTCATCGGCGGTCCGGCGCAGTATTGGATCGAGCCGCACAGCGAGACCGCGTTCGCTGAAGTTGTGCGCTATTTGCGCTCCGCGTCGATCCCGATCCGCGTGATCGGCCGCGGCTCGAACCTGCTCGTGAGGGACGGCGGCATCCGCGGCGCGGTGATCCATCCGGGCAAAGGCGCGTTCGAGGACGTCAAGGCCGACGGCCATCGTCTCATCGTCGGTGTCGGCGCGCGTTTGAAAAAAATCGCCAGCGCCGCACGGACAGCGGGCATCGGCGGCATGGAGTGGATGGAGGGCGTGCCAGGGAACCTCGGCGGCGCGTTGCGCATGAACGCGGGCGCGATGGGCTCGGAGATGTTCGACCACGTCGTCAGCGTGCGCTTCATCACCACGGACGGCGGCATCCAGGAAAAGCCTCTCGCCGAGATCACGCATCACTACCGCAGCGTGCCGGAGTTTGAGGAGCGCTACATCGTCGGCGCTGTTTTGCAGGGAAAACCCGCCCCGGTGGAGCAGATCGACGCCGGGTTGGAAGCGAGCCGTGTGAAGCGCCGCACCACGCAGCCCGTCGGCGCGAGCGCCGGCTGCACGTTCAAGAACCCCGAAGTCTGCGGCGCGGGCAGATTGATCGACGAACTCGGACTCAAAGGCACGCGCGTCGGCCATGCGGTCGTTTCTCCCGTTCACGGCAATTTCATCGTCAACGAAGGCGGCGCCACCGCCCGCGAAGTGCTTGATCTGATCGCGAAAATCAAGGAGAAGGCGCTCGAGGAGCGCGGCGTGACCTTGGAACTCGAAGTGAAGGTCATCGGCGAGGACCAGCCGCTTCCCCTTTGACGGGGCGTCTGTGGTTCGCGCGCGCTCCATACGCTGCTTGCGCTTTTCTGCGGGAGCGATGAGCTTTCCGTCTGAATGCAGAAGTTGGCGCTCATCCTTTTCCTCCTCGGCCTGTTCGTGACCGGATTGCTCGGCACGGAGACACGACTGCTGTTTTTCTGGCCGGGGTGCGCGTTGATCGGGCTGGCGGGATTGATCGCGGTGCTGCGTTGGAAGCTGCGCGTGAGTTTTCAGCCGAGCGACTGGTGTCTGCTCACCGTGCTGGCGCTGGCGGGCTATGTGGGCTGGCGCGCGTGGGTTTCGCCGGTGGAAGTGTATGCGCGTGAAGACGGGGCGATTCTGCTGGCAGGTTTCGTCGCCTATTTGATGACGGTGACGGCGGTGAGCCAGCCGAAGTGGCGGCTGGGCATCGTATGCGTGCTGCTGGTGCTGGTGGCGGGGAATCTGGCTGCCGGATGGCTGAACTTCAAAGGGCGCTGGGACTTTCATCTCGTGCCGGGGTTCTCACGTTCGTTCCCGCCGGGCCGCATCGGCGGCTTCTTCAACAATCCCAACCATCTCGCCGCGTTCTTGTCGTTCGCGGTGTTTCTTTCGACCGGGATGATGCTGTTCGCGCGCATTCACATCACATCGCGGCTGCTGCTGGGTTTCGGCATTCTGGCGATGCTCACCGGCGTGGCGCTGACGGTCAGCCGGGGGGCGATGTTGGGACTGGCTGTGGGCGGCGTGGTGTTCCTGCTGCTGACGCTGTGGGTGGTCTGGCGCACTAAGCGTCCGTTGTTCAAGTGGCTGGTGCTCGCGCTGTTGCTGGCGGGCGGGGCGGCGGGCGGCGCGCTTTACAAGGTGAACGAGGACGCGATGCTCACACGCCAGCTCAGCACACCACTTGGCGAGGACATGCGCACGCATATCTGGCGGGCGGCGCTGGCGCAGCACGCGGAGTCGCCGTGGACCGGCGTGGGCGCGCGCATGTTCTACGACGGCGGCATCACCCATCGCGATCCAGAGACACCGGCGCAGACGGGCGATTCGCTCTTCGCGCACAATGAATACCTGCAAATGCTGGCGGATTACGGCTGGGCCGGGCTCGCGCTGGCGGTGCTCGTGCTTCTCGCGCATCTCGCCAACGGCCTCCGCTACCTGCGCTGGTTCGCGGCGGAGAAATTCGCGGCCACCGGCATGCTCGGCAGCAACACGCTGGCGCTCACCCTCGGCGGCATCGCGGCGCTGATGGCCACGCTGGCGCACGCGGCGTTTGAATTTCACCTGCACATCGCGGTCATCGCCATTCTGGGCGCGGTGGTGCTCGGCATGCTGGCGAATCCAGGCATCGAGAGTGATGTCTTCAGGTCGCGCCGCATCCGGGGCCTGCGTTTTCTGATGAAAATCATCATGCTGGCAGCCTGCGCCGCGCTGATCTACGGCGCTGCCACCTTCGGCGTGGCCGACGCGCGCGCCGCCCTCGCCCAGGTGCAGGACAAACGTGGCGAGGCCTCGCTGGCGCTGCGCAATCTCGCCCACGCGACCGAAATGGACCCGCGCAACGCCACCCTGGCCCACCAGCACGGCCTGGCGCTGATGGATTCCTACAAACCGGACAAGCCGGAGGAGGAGCGCCGCCGCATCATCGACAGCTCGGTGAGGGAACTGACCCGCGCCACGACACTGAACCCGCATCAATTCCTCTACCAGGTCGCGCTGGCGGACGCGTTGGATGCCGCCGGTAGAAACGACGCGGCGTTGCAGGCCATCCAGCGCGCGCTGCTGCTGGCGCCGCTCTATGAGGAACCACGCCTGGCCCTGGGCATGCATTACCACCGCCTGCGGAGGTTCGAGGAGGCCGAGTTCGCCTACCTCTGGGCCGGCCGGGCGCAGGCACTCAACCATGAAGGCACCCTGAACTGGCTGGAAAGCTACCGTCAGCTCCTGAGCGACACCCATTTCCTGTCCGAGCGCGCGCGGAAGGCCCGGAACGAGGCGCAAAGCCGCTGAGATGCGCATTTGCCCTCCCGGCGAATCCCGCTAGTATCGCGCCCCCATGGCCCTCGCAAAAATCACCCAAGTGGCCGGGACGGGAGTGCATGTGCCCGGCTCGGACATCGACACCGACCGCATCATCCCCGCACGCTTCATGAAGTGCGTGACGTTTGACGGGCTCGGCGAATTTGCCTTCTACGACGTGCGTTTCGACAAGGACGGCAAGACCACGAACCATCCGCTGAACGATCCGCGTTTCAAGGACGCCAACATCCTGCTTTCCGGCTCGAATTTCGGCTGCGGCAGCTCGCGCGAGCACGCCCCGCAGGCGCTGTACCGCTTTGGTTTCCGCGCCGTCATCGCGGAGAGCTTCGCGGAGATTTTTTTCGGCAACTGCACCACGCTGGGCATCCCCTGCGTCGTGGCCGCCGGCACCGACATCAAGGTCCTCGCCGCGGAGATCGCGCGTAATCCGCAGCTCGAAGTCACCATCGACCTCGCCGCCGGAAAAGTGTTCTTCGAGGACCAGGAGTTCGCCATCACGCTGCCTTCGACCGCCCATGAGGCGCTCACCACCGGCCAGTGGGACCCCATCGCCGAGCTGCTGGAAAACAAGGACGCCGTGCACGCGCGCATCACCGCGCTGGGCTTCGCGTGATCCATCCGCCGCGCGGCCAATCCAACGACAACTGACGAATGCGCGCCACGGAGAACACCATTCGCATCTCGTCATCAGCGCGGCAGACCAGCTCGCCGGACACCATCCACGTCATCGGCCATCGCAATCCCGACACGGATGCGATCTGCTCCGCCATCGGTTACGCGGCCTTTCTGCGCGACGTGCGGAAAATGAAGGCCGTGGCCGCGTGCTGCGGCGAGCTCAGCGTGCGGACGAACTGGGTGCTGCAGACCGCCGGCGTGGCCGCGCCGAAGCTCCTGCTCGACGTGCGGCCCACCGCCGCCACGATCTGCCGGCGCGATGTTTTCACCGCGTCGCCGCACCAGACCTTCCTCTCGGTCTATCGCATGATGATGGACCACAACTTCCGCGCCATCCCCGTCGTGGATGAGGCGGGCCGTCTGCTCGGCATGCCCTCCATTCAGGAGCTGGCGCAGTTGTTCCTGCCCGCGCGGACGAATGAGAAGACCGTCGCAGCGAACCGCGAGGTGCGCACCAGCCTGCTGAACATCGTCAACGCGCTCGACGGCATCGTCGGAGGCACCGCGCCGGATCTGGAGGCGTTGCAGGACCTCGTGCTCGTCGTCGCCGCGTCCAGCCTGGAGACGACCAGGAAACGCACGCAGCAGTTCGCGGCGGATCATGTGGTCGTCATCACCGGCGACCGGCCGGAGATTCACGAGCTCGCGATCGAGCTGGGCGCGCGCTGCCTGATCATCACCGGCAAGTTCAAGGCATCCACCAGCATCCTCGTGCGTGCGGCAGAGAAGGGCGTCGCGATCATTTACTCGCCCTACGACACCGCCAGCACCTCGCAGCTCCTGCGTTTCTCGCGCCCGATCGGCGAGGCGCTGACGCATGAGTTCCTCTCCTTCACCGCGCGCACGCCGCTGCTGGAGATCGTTCCGGCGGTCCACCACGCGCACCAGCCGCTCTTCCCGGTCGTCGATGACGAGACGCACAAGCTGCTCGGCGTTTTCTCCAAGTCCGACCTCATCGACATGCCGCGCATGAAACTCGTGCTCGTCGATCACAACGAGTTCGCGCAGGCCGTCACCGGCGCGGACGAGGCGGAGATACTCGAGGTCATCGACCACCACCGCCTCAGCGGCAATCTGCGCACGAAGGAGCCGATCCGCTTCCTCAACGAGCCCGTCGGCAGCACCTCGACCATCGTCGGCATCATGTACCGCATGCAGAAGGCCGAGCCGGACAAAGGCACGGCCATCTGCCTCTGCGCAGGCATCATCTCCGACACCCTGCACCTCACCAGCCCGACCACGACGGACACGGACAAGGACATCCTCGCCTGGCTGGCCGGCATCGGCGGCATCGACAGCGCGCAGTTCGTGAAGGACTTCTTCGCCGCCGGTTCCATGCTGCGCGAAAACACGCCCGATCGCGCGCTGGAGAGCGACCGCAAAGTCTTCGAGGAAAACGGCTGGCACATCAGCATTTCGCAGATCGAAGAACTCGGACTTGACGAGTTCTGGAAGCGCGAAAACGACCTCCAGGCCGCGCTGCAGGCCCTGCTCACGAAGCACAACCTGCACTTCGCCTGCCTCATGGTCACCGACATCACACGGCATCACAGCGTGCTTCTCGTGGCCGGTGATCAACGCGTCATCAACGCCATCGACTACCCGCTGGCGAAGGAAAACGTCTATGACATGCCCGGCGTCGTGAGCCGGAAGAAGCAACTCTTCCCCTACATGAGCCACGTCGTCACCCAACTGGCGGCGCCGTGAAAACAGGCCGTCCGCTCAATCCACCGGCACAGGCACCCGCGCGCCGAGAAACTTCGGCCGCGTGCGCAGCACCCGCACGTCGAGCACCGCCTTCACGCAGGCCAGTTTCTCCCGCAAAAACGTCTTCAGTGACAATGCCACCGGCACCTCCCTGGCGTTGAAGCCCCAGGCCTCGACCCCGGCCGCCTGAGCGAGGTAGATCGCACGCTCGTTGTGAAATCGCTGTGACACGACGATGAAGCGCGACTGCCCGAAGACCTCACGGGCGCGCACGATGGAGTCGAGCGTGCGAAACCCGGCATGATCGCAGACGATCTTTGACTCCGGCACTCCCATCTGCACGAGCATGCGTTTCATCTCCGTCGGCTCGTCGTATTCGCGGGTGCCGTTGTCGCCGCTGACGATGAGAGCCCGCACCCTGCCTGCTTTGAACAGCGCCGCGGCAGCCTCCAGCCGCGGGAGAAAGAACAGGTTTGCCCGGCCGTCCGCCAGACGGGGTGAAGTGCCCAGCACCACGGCCGCCGGAGCCTCGGGAATCAAGCTCACCTCGTCAAAACAACGTTTTTCAGCCACGCTCCTGATCCACCACTCGCACCCAAACACCACCGCAGACAGCAAGACAGCGCAAGTGGCGCTGAGAAGCCGCCAGCGTCTCAAAAGGATCTTCATGCGGATTCCTCCCGTCACTTCACACAGGCCGCAAGCCGACGGAGCGAAGATTTTTGCCAAACGCCGCCATGCGGGCCACTGTCGGGCCATTCTCATGCGCCCGAACCGCCACGACCAGCCAGCCGCCCGTCAAAACCGCCATTCCCGCGGCGACGCGACCATTCAAACTTATGACGAGGGAGACCTCGCCTCCCTGCTCGAAGGCAAAAAAGACCCGCTCGTGCTCATTCTCGACTGTGTGCAGGATCCGCACAATCTCGGCGCCTGTCTGCGCACCGCCGACGCCGCCGGTGTGGCGATGGTGGTGATGCCGAAGGACAAGTCCTCCCCCATCAGCGAGACCGTCATTCGCGTGGCCTGTGGCGGCGCGGAGAACATCCCGCTCGTCCGTGTCACCAATCTCGCGCGCTCGATGGAAAAATTGAAGGAGCTCGGCCTGTGGCTCGTCGGCACGGCGGACGAGGCCACGCAAAGCCTCTACGAGATCGACTTGAAAGGCCCCGTCGGCATCGTCATGGGCGCGGAAGGCCCGGGCATGCGCCGCCTGACCGGTGAGCACTGTGATTTTCTCGTCAACATCCCCATGTCCGGCCGCGTCGAGTGCCTGAACGTCAGCGTGGCGACAGGAGTGTGCCTGTTTGAATGCGTGCGGCAGCGGGTGGCCGGGAAGTCCTGACTCCAATCGCGGCAAGGCGCGGCGGCTCCGCCCCCGCCTGGATCAAAGTCATTTCCAAACGCGCAAACCACCCTTAAATCCGCCCATGCCTCCTGCCAGTCTCGCAGAACTCGAAGAACACCTCAGCCGCCCCACGCCCGCCGTGACCGACCTGATGCGCTCTTTGCCGGGTGACATCATCGTGCTCGGCGCGGCGGGAAAAATGGGGCCTTCCCTCGCGCGCATGGCGAAGCGTGCGAGCGACGAGGCGGGCACGAAACGCCGCGTGATCGCGGTGTCGCGCTTCAGCACGCCGGGTTCGGCGGAGGAATTCCAACAGCACGGCATCGAAACCATCCCCGTCGATCTGCTGGCGGCGAACGCCGTGGCCTACCTGCCGCACGCGCCGAACGTGATCTACATGGCGGGCATGAAGTTCGGCTCCACCGGCCAGGAGTCCATGACCTGGGCCATGAACGCCTGGCTGCCCGGCCTCGTGTGCGAACGCTACCACCGGAGCCGCATTGCCGCGTTCTCCACCGGCAATGTGTACGGCCTCGTGTCCGTGGAGCGCGGCGGCAGCCAGGAGGACGATACGCTCAATCCCGCTGGTGAGTACGCCATGAGCTGCCTGGGCCGCGAGCGCATCTTCCAGCACTTCAGCACGCTGCGCGGCACGCCCGTTTCGCTGATCCGCCTGAATTACGCCTGCGACCTGCGCTACGGTGTGATGGTGGACATCGCGCAAAAGGTCTGGGCCGGCCAGCCGGTGGATGTGCGCATGGGTTATTTCAACACCATCTGGCAGGGCGATGCGAACGCGCTCTCCCTCCTCAGCCTCGGCAAGGCGCGAAGCCCCGCGTGGGTCGTCAATCTCACCGGCACCACCACGCTCAGCGTGCGCGAAGTGGCGAAACGCTTCGGCGAAATCCTCGGCAAACCCGTTCAAATCGAAGGCCAGGAGGCGCCCGACGCGCTGTTGAGCAATCCCTACCGCAGCTTCGTCGAACTCGGCATCCCGTTCATCCGCGACGAGGAGTTGATGGAATGGGTCGCCAGTTGGGTCTCCCACGGCGGAGAATCCCTCGGCAAACCGACGCACTTCGAGTCGCGGGACGGGAAGTTTTGACGCCACGCCCCCTGTCTTCCCCCCTGCGTCAGGGCGATCACCCGCAGTCCTGAGGCATCGAAAAATTGAAGGCGTCACCTGAACTCAGCGCATCCCGAACGCCTCCTTGCGCGACAGCTCGCGCCACTTCCCCTTGGGCAGGTCGCCCAGCGCGAGCCTGCCGACCGCCACACGCACGAGGCGCAGCACATCGATGCCGAATGCGTCGAGCAGACGGCGGATGTGGCGGTTGCGGCCTTCGTCGAGGGTGAATTCCAGCCAGGTGTTCTTCTCGCCCGTGCGCAGGCTCGTGACATTCTTCGCCGCCAGGTGGTCACCGTTGTCGTCGATGCCTTGTTTGAGCCGCGTGAGCAGGGAATCATCCACCATGCCGCCGATCTGCACATGATAAGTCTTGTCGAGGTGGGAGGCGGGATTGGTGACCGCCTCGGCCCACGCGTTGTCATTGGTGAAGAGCAGCAAGCCCTCGCTCGCCTTGTCCAGACGGCCTACGGGCGAGAGATGCGGCAGCCTGGAATGCTCGAAGCATGAGTAAACCGTCTCGCGCCCCAGCTCATCCGACGCGCTGGTCACCAGGCCACGTGGTTTGTTCAGCATGACGTAAATCTGCCGCGCCTGGTTGATGCTGACGTCGTCCATGATGATGACGTCCTGGCCGAGGATGACCGGAAACTCGGGGTTCTTCCGCACCGTGCGGTTCACCGTCACTTTCCCCATGCGGATCAGCTCCGTGGCCTTGCTGCGCGAGCAGAAGCCGAGCTTCGACATGGCGCGGGCGAGTCCGGTGCGTGTGGCAGGAGGCGGCGGCATGATCGTCAGGCCCTCGGTTTCAAATCGCGCTCGATGTCCTCGCGGTCCACACGGTTGCGCGCCTTGATCTTGTGATCGCGCTTGTTGCGACGCTCCACGGTCATCTGGCGCTTCTTGCGTTGCTTGCGCAGCTTCGCGATCTCGTCCTCCAGCTTCAAATAGCCGTCGTAACGCGCCGTGTCGAGCGTCCCGGCCTCGACTGCGGCACGGATGGCGCAGCCGGCGTCCCTGACATGCTTGCAGTTGTGGAAGCGACACTGCAAAGCGATCGCGTCGATGTCGGCGAAACGTTCGCGCAACGTGGTCTCGTCCGTCCACATCTGCACTTCCTTGATGCCAGGGTTGTCGATGAGAATGCCGCCCTTCTCCAACACGAGCAATTCGCGCGCGGTGGTGGTGTGGCGGCCTTTGCCGGTGACTTCGTTCACCTCATCCACCCACTGCCAATCGTCGCCAAGCAGCAGGTTAACCAGCGCGGACTTGCCCACACCGCTGGAGCCGATCACGGCCACGGTCTGGCCGCGCTTGAGACAGTCCTTCAGCACCTTGAGCCCTTTGCGCTTCTTCACACTGGTCACATGCACTTCCGCATCGGCGCTCAACGCACGAATGGTGCCCGCAGCCTCCTGGTTCTGCGCATCGGGATACAAGTCAGCCTTATTAACCAGTACGACGGCCTTCGCGCCGCTACGGGCGATGAGCGTGAAGTAGCGCTCCATCCGGCGCGGGCTGAAATCCGGCCCAGCGTCAGTGACGACGATCACCGTGCTCACATTCGCGGCGATGACCTGCTCCTCCGCGCTTTCGCCCGCCGCTTTACGAGAAAAGCAGGTCTGCCGCTGCAATCGTGCACGGATCACATTCTCGCTGCCGACTTCGAGCGCCACCCAGTCACCCACAGCGGGGAGTTCAGCATCTGTTTGCGCATCGTGGTACACCTTCCCGCTCAGAACGACCTCGAATTCGTCGAAGCCGTTCGCACCATCCTCCAGCAGCGCGCCGTAGCTGATCTTGTTGTCACGGATCAACCGCGCCGGCCTCCAGCCCTGCTGACGGAACGGCGCGAACTGGCGTTCAAAGAACTCATTCCAGCCGAGATCAACGAGGGAAAAATTCATCGACGCCATTGATACATCCAGCGCTCGGAGATCACCTTCTTGCCGTCCTTCATCTCCATCATGATCTCCAGCAGGCTGGTTTTATCCGGGACGTCGAGTTTGAAAAAGGCGCGCCAGCCGCCGGTCTGGTTGTTTCGCATCACGCGCTTGTCCAGCACCTTGCCCTCGCCGCCGCTGAGCACCACGTCGATATCCGGCGTCCAGTCCTTGCCATGGGCCTTTGCCGCGACCTTCTCCGGCGCGAAGTCGATGACATAAAGATGATCATCCGAGTCCATCACGAAGCCGCGACGTGAGCTGATGACCTTGCAAAGCCCGGCCGGCTCATGCTGGTCGAGCCAGTTGAGCTTGTACTCGATCTTCAGCGGCTCCGCCGGTGTGGCGGGCAGTTGATCCGGCCTCCACATCGCCACGATGTTGTCCCAGGTCTCCTCGCCGGTGGAAAGCTCGACCAGCGTGACCGCGCCCTTGCCAAATCCGCTCACCGGCTCCACCCACACGGCGGGACGACGATGGTAGTTCGCTTCGAGATCTTGGAAGTTGTTGAAATCGCGATCTCGCTCCGCGAGTCCGAAGCCCTTCAGTTTGTCCGTCTCGAAAATGCTCAGACGCAGATCGCGGCTGACATCCAGCGGACGCCAGATCGACGGCCCGCCTTCGATCTCGACCTGCAAACCGTCCGAATCATGCACCTCGGGCCGGAAGTCGTAGGGCTTCGGGCTCGAGTTCTCGCCGAACCAGAACATGCTCGAAAACGGTGCGATGCCCAGCATCTTCACCGGCTTGCGCAGATGCAGCACGGCCTTGATCTTCATCTGCGTGGTCACGCCTGGCGTGGATTCAAACTCATACGCGCCGGTGATGCTCGGGCCGTTGAGCAGCGCGAGCAGCTTGAACGACTTGTCACCCGGCTTCGGTTGCTGGAACCAGAAATGCGTGAAGTCGGGGAACTCCTCCGGCTCGCCGCCGATCGTGTTCACCGCCACGCCGCGCGCGGAGATGCCGTAGCCTAGCTGCGTCGTCACCGCGCGATAATAGCTCGCCCCCATGAACACCATGAACTCGAACGGCTTTCCGACCAGTGAGTCCGGCGCGAGCACACGGAAGCCGGCGTAGCCGAGCGGGTTCTTCGCATCCGCAGGCACCTTCAGGTCGCCGTATTCAAAATGCGTGCGGTCGAACGGCACATCCACGGTCTGCGCACTTTGAATCTGGTTGAAAACGACGGGCTTCTTGAACATCCAGCCCGGATGAAAGAACTCGATGCGATACGTGTCGCCGAGGTCGGCGAAGAGCGCCTTGTCACGCAGGAAGCGGATCTGACGGTGCCCATCGTATTTCAGTCCTTCAAAAAACGGATCAAGCTGCTGCGTCGGCGCCTGATACGGCATCTGCGCGAGATCAGCGGCCACCTTTTCGAGGTCGGCGAAACTTTTCACAGACATGCTCTGCGCCGGACAGACGGCGGGCAATGCGGCAACCAGAAGCGGGAGGAACAATCTCATGAGGGAACGGGCTAGGATGCAGCACGCGGAAGTCCCGTCAACCTTGCGGCAGTCAGGTCTTGCCAGACGGAGGAAAGTCGCGGCATGATGCGCGCATGAGCACGACACCACCCGCAAAGCTGCTGCCGGTCTTCCTGTTCAATGGCACCTACATCGCCGTGGCGGCCGCGATGTCCGTCTTGCGGGGCAACCGGGAGTTCATCTTCTACATCGTTGTCATGCTCGTGCTCATCGCGGTGATCAGCCTTGTTCACAGTCGTGTGAAGCTCACTAACGGCCTGCTCCGGGCTTTCTCCATCTGGGGTCTGGCGCACATGGCCGGCGGTCTTTGCCCGCTGCCTTCCGGATGGCCTTATCATGGCGAGCATGAGGTGCTCTACAGCCTCTGGCTCATCCCTGAGCGGCTCAAATACGACCAGGTCGTGCATGCCTACGGCTTCGGCATCACCACCTGGCTGTGCTGGCACATCCTGCGCGGCTCGTTGCGCCAGCCCGACGGCGCCCAGGTGCGTCCGACCTTCGGCATGCTGACACTCTGTGCAGCAGGAGGAATGGGTTTTGGCGCTTTGAACGAGGTGGTCGAATTCATCGCCGTGCTCACCATCCCGAACACCAATGTCGGCGGTTACGAGAACACCGGCTGGGATCTCGTCGCGAACCTCGCCGGCACGATCATCGCCGCGTTGGTCATCCGCGTCTGCGCCAGGAACTCGGCTTGAGCCTCAAGCGGAACGACCCCGGTCTGGAAAGGTCGGACCGCGTTTCACAGCCGCGCCAGCGTCGTCGTGAGCAGTTTCCAGAATTTTTGCGTCGAGGAAATGCTCGCGCGTTCATTTTCGGAGTGCGCCTCCTTGATGTCAGGGCCGAAGGAGATCATGTCGAGGCCGGGATAGGTCTGCGCGATGACGCCGCACTCCAAACCGGCGTGGCAGGCGCTCACGCCGACGTCGTGACCGAAGATCTCGCGGTAGATGTCTTTCATCTGGTCGAGGATCGCGGAGCTGCTGCTGGGACTCCAGCCCGGATAGCCGTCGTCGTTGCGCACTTCAGCACCGATCAGGCGAAACGGTGCCGCAAAGGCCGCGGCGACATCGCGCTTGCTTGATTCGACGCTGCTGCGTTGCAGCCCGCTCCACTCGGCGCGGCCTTTGCCCAGCTCGATGAGCGAGAGATTCGACGACGCCTCCACCAATCCGGGCACCTCGGGGCTCATGCGATACACGCCGTTCACCACAGCTTGCAGCGCCAGCACGAGCGCACGCTGCTTTTCGGCCGTCAGGGTCGAAACAGAGCCGTTTTCGAGCTTTGTGCTGGTGATCTGCAAATCGGGCTCGATGCGTTTGAACTCATCGCGGATCGCTTCGGCCTGTTCGGCGATGTTTTGAGCAAAAACAGCCTCATCGAGCACCGCGACGCGTGCGATGCAGCGGGCCGGAATCGCGTTGCGAGCACTGCCGCCGCGCATTTCGATCAAAGCGGCCGCATTTTCGCCGCACGCGGCCAACAGTCGCGCCATGAGCTTGATGGCATTGCCGCGGCCTTCGTGGATTTGCAGGCCGGAATGGCCGCCGCGCAGGCCTTCGACGCGGATTTCGGCAATGCTGGCCTTTTCGTGCTTCGTTTCGGGATAATCCCAACTCACCAGAGTGTCGATGCCGCCCGCGCAGCCGATCGTGAACTCGTCATCCTCCTCCGAATCGAGATTCAGCATCGTTTTGCCGGTGAGCAGGCCGCCTTGCAGCATCCGCGCCCCGCTCATGCCCTGCTCCTCATCAACGGTCAGCAGCGCCTCGATGGGCGGGTGCTCCAGATCCTTCGATGCGAGCACCGCGAGGATCGCCGCCACGCCGAGACCGTTGTCCGCGCCGAGCGTGGTGCCGCGTGCCCGCACCCAATCGCCATCCACCAACATCTCAATGCCCTGATTCGCGAAATCAAAGCTCACGCCGTCCGCCGCCTTGTGCACCATGTCGAGATGTGCCTGCAAAATGACCGGCGGACGATCTGCACGGCTCGCGCTCGCGGCTTTTCTGACGATCAGATTGCCGCCGCTGTCCTCCAGGCACTCCAGCGCATGCCTGGCCGCAAACTCGCGCACAAACGCCTTCACCTTCGCCTCCTTCTTCGACGGTCGCGGCACCGCATTGAGATCGGCGAAGCAGTTCCAGAGAGCGCGAGGTTCGAGGGAGCGGATGGCGGCGGACATGGATGTGGCACATTTATGGAGCGGAAAATCGTGGCAGAAAGCGGGAGATGTCGTTTCTCCGCACCGTTCTTCCCAGGCCGTCATGCAGCAGCACATCTCCAGCCCACGCCGTGGTTTCAAGCGTCCCTGCAAGAGGTCCGTCATCGGGCGCGTCATCCCGCTCATCCTCGCCGGCATGCTGACACGGGCGCCCACCATGGCCGCCTTCAGCGAGGATGCGCCCGGTGTTTTCACCTGGCGGAGCACCTGCAACAGCCATGTGCTGCGTGATGGCGACACCGCGCTTCTGATTGATCTCGGCGACGGGAGCGTGCTCGATCACCTCGGCGAGATCGGCGTGAGAAAGGTCGAGTGGCTGCTGCTCACGGGCCACCATCGCGAGCTGCTGCAAGGCGTCGGGAAACTGGATCGAGCCACAACTCAAATCGCCGCGCCGAAGGAGGAGCAGGCGTTTTTCGAGACACCGGCGGCGTTTCGGAAGTGGTATCCGCTGCTGGGCGACAAGTTCACGGTGCATGGCTCCAGCTACCTGCGGCCGCCCGCGCGGCCGGTGCAGGTGGACCGCTGGCTCGCGGACGGTGACGTGGTCGAATGGCGCGGCAGGCGGATCATCTGCCATCTCACTCCAGGTCATTCACCCGGCGGCATGAGCTACCAGGCCGGCGACAAGCTGTTCACCGGCGGCGTGATGCATGACGGGGCGAAAATGACAAACTGGTTCGACACCGAATGGGACTACGGTTTTGCCAAAGGGATCGACGCCCTGGTCGCGTCAGTGGAAAAACTGGCCGCGTTGAGGCCGGGGACGGCGTTCCCCGCGCAGGGGCCGGTGATCGCGGATGCGACGACGCAGCTCGGAGCCTACAGGCGGAGACTCCTGGACTTCCGCCCCGACTATGTGCGCGGCTACCCGGTGGACAGCTTCAGCAAACGCGCGCCGCATCCCGCGACGCGACCGACGCCCGTGCATTACGTCGTGCGCGTGTCGCCGCATCTCTACATGTTCGGGCCGGAGATGGCGGGGAAGAATTTCGCCATCATCATCGCCGACAGCGGCCACGCGCTGCTGCTGGACTGCGGCCTGTTCCCGAAACTCGTGCTCGAACGCATCATCAGCGACATGAAGGAGCACCTCGGGCTGAGACAGATCGACGCGTGCTGGATCTCCCACTCGCATGGCGATCACTTCACGCTCTTCCCGGCGTTGAGGGAGCATGGTGTGAAGTTCTGGACGATGGATACCATCGCCGACAAGTGCGAGAACCCGCGCTTTTACGACTACCCAGCGCTGATCGAGAGCTACAACGCCGGCTTCGAGAAAGCGGAGATCGACCGCGTGCTCAAGGCGGGCGATGTCATCGACTGGGAAGGCCACAAGCTGCACATCGACTGGATGCCGGGCCAGACGGAGTTCGGGAACGCGCTCTGGCTCGAGCTCGACGGCAAAAAGGTCGTCTTCACCGGCGACAATCTTTTCGGCGACCCCTCCGACCCCGCGCAAAACGGCCATGAGTGCGTGAACGCACGCAACAGCGCGATCATTGAGGAAGGCTACCTTGTCGCCGCGAAGTATCTGCAAAAGCTCCAGCCCGACATCATCATGGGCGCGCATGGCGTGCTCATGACGGAACCGAAGGCGTTCATCGAGCGCTATCACGCGTGGGCCTTGCGTGCGATCCGCAAATACAAGGAGCTACTGCCAGGAGAGAGCTATGAGTATGGTTTTGATCCCTACTGGGTCAGCGCGTATCCCTACCGTGTCGATCTCACAAAGGAGGACACGCGGGAGGTGACGGTCACCGTGCGGAATTTCCACTCACGCCCGCAGCGCCATCACATCGCGCTCAGGCTGCCGCCCGGCATCGTGGCCGAGCCGGCGGTGCTCGACGGCGTCGTGGCGGCAAAGAGCCGCCAGCGCCACCCGGTGCGCCTCACCGTCAAAGACCGGGAGCGGCAGCCAGCCGGCGTCCAGATCGCGCCTTTCGACATCACGCTTGATCAAACCCGCCACGGCGAGCTTTTCGACTTCATCCTGATGACAAGGGAGCCGCCGCCCGCCAGATGACGCCGGGATGCCGCGCTGGATTTTTCGCGGGCGCTCCGCCATCATCATGAAGCCCCTCACATGAGCACACCTCACATCGCGATCATCGACTGGCGCACCGCCCCGCAGGGGGACGCGGAATCTGCCATCGAAAAGAAGATCATTGGCAATGTCGCGAAGGTCACCCGTCATCTCTGTGACACAGACGAGGACATGGACGATGAGATCGCGAACGCGCATGCCGTCATCATCTGGCACAACATGCCGTTGACGGCCGCAGGCATCGCGAAGCTCAAGAATTGCCGTGCGATCATCCGCAATGGCGTCGGATTCGACAGTGTGGACATCGCGGCGGCACGGGAGCGCGGCATCGCGGTGTGCAATGTGCCGGACTACGGCACGGAGGAGGTCGCGGATCATGCGATTGCACTGGCGATGGCGCTCTGCCGGCAGCTTTTCCCGTTGGACGCGGAGGCGAAGGCGCTGGGATGGAACATCAAAGTCGGTGCACGGCTGCGGAGGCTGCGTGAACTCACGTTTGGCATCGTCGGACTCGGACGCATCGGCACTGCGACGGCGTTGCGGGCGAAGGCGCTCGGGTTTCGCGTGGTGTTTCACGATCCGTATCTGCCGAACGGCGCGGACAAGGCGGTGGGCGTCACGCGCGCACGCGCGCTGGATGAATTGCTCACACAGACGGATGTTTTGTCGCTGCACTGCCCGCTAAACGACGAAACACGGCATTTAATCGCCGAGCGCGAGCTGGCGCTGCTGAAACCGGGGGCGTTCGTAGTGAACACGGCACGCGGCGGCGTCATCAAGAAAACCGCCATCCTCGCCGCGTTGCGCGAAGGCCATCTTGCCGGCGCGGGACTCGATGTGATTGAGGACGAGCCGCTTCGCAGCGAGGAGGACGCCACGACGCCGAATCTCATCGCGACATGCCATGCGGCGTTTTGCAGCGTGGAGTCGAAGATCGAGATGCGGAGCACGTCCGCACGCATCGCGCTGGCGGCAGTGACGGGGGCAAGGCTGGAGAATGTGGTGAACGGCGTTTGAGCTATTTTTCCACCGGCTTGTCCGCAGCCTCCCAGCCAGCGAAGCCTTCATCAAGGTGGATGAGGTGGGTGAAGCCGAGTTTTTCGAAGACAGGCAGGGCACGGGTGCTGCGACCGCCGCCCTGGCAATGGACGAGGGTGGGCTTGGTTTTGTCGAGCCCGGCAAGCCGGGCCTCGAAGTCGTCGGACATGATGTCGATGTTCTTCGCGCCTTTGATGTGGCCTTCTTTGAATTCGCCGGGCGTGCGCACATCGACGATGGTGACGCCTCCGCTGGCGAGGAGTTTCGCGGCCTCGTCCGCCTTGACGTGTTTCGCCTTGTCGGCGGCAAAGATGCAGACGGGAAGGAGGAGCAGGAGGGCGTGGAGAAGGTTTTTCATGGGAGGATGGAGAGTTCGGGCTGTGGCGGCGGCATCGTGGATGAATGCGGTGCCTCAGCCTTTCACGGCCGCCTCATACTGTTTCGTCACCTCGGCCCAGTTCACGACGTTCCACCAGGCGGCGATGTAATCGGGGCGTTTGTTTTGATATTTGAGGTAGTAGGCGTGCTCCCAGACATCGAGGCCGAGGATCGGGGTGCCGAGGTTTTCGTCCTCGACGACGCCTTTCATGAGCGGGTTGTCCTGATTCGGCGTGGAGGTGACTTTGAGGCGGCCGTCCTTGGTGGCAATGAGCCAGGCCCAGCCGGAACCGAAGCGTTTCGCGCCGGCCTCGCCGAAGATTTTTTTGAAGTCATCAATGCTGGTGAAGGTGTTCTGGATCGCGGCGCCGAGTTTGCCTTCAGGGCCTTTGGGGCCGCTGCCGGCGGGGGCCATCCATTTCCAGAACCAGGTGTGGTTGACGTGGCCGCCGCCGTTGTTGCGGATGGCCGTGCGCTGGGCCTCAGGGACGGCTTTGAGGTCGGAAATGAGGGCGACGGGATCGGCCTTGTCGATGCCGGCAGCCTTGAGCGCGCCATCAAGGTTCTTGACGTAAGCGGCATGATGCTTGCCGAAATGGATGTTCATCGTCAGCGCGTCGATGTGCGGCTCCAGTGCCTCCGGCGCATAGGGCAGAGGAGCCTGGGTGAGATCGAGGGCGTGGCTGCGGGCCGGAACGATGAGGGAACCCGCCAGGGCGGCGGTGCTGGTGGAGAAGAAGGCGCGTCGTTTCATGGTGAGGCTGGGGTGGAGATGAGCATCAAGCATACGAGTACGGCGGGTGTGATGTCACGGTTAAAGTGACGCGTGCAAAGATTGTCCGGCGTGCTAACCTCCGGCCTGTCATGGCCGCCGTCACACTCCCCCCCGAATGGAGCACGAACCCTCGTGCGGCCTTCCGTTCGCGCGACGACTGGAGCCTGAAGTGGTGGGTGATGTTCGCCCTGATCCTTTCCATGGTGTTTCACATGCTGCTGGTGGTCGGCTTCAATTCGCTGGGCATTTCCTCGATGACGCCCGTGAAGCCGCGTGAAGTGCCGGAACGCATCCGCATCAGCGAGCAGGTGCTGAAGGACCAGCAGGCGATCAAGCAGATACCTGAGACCATCGCGCCGGGCAACCTGCCGGACATGAAGGCATTCGAGCCGAAGCTGGACGACTTCGACAAGCTGCAGGAGCTGCCGAAGGACCAGGAGATCGACCTCACGCCGAATGTGAAAGAGATCACGAACTTCATCCGCGCCAACGATCCTGGTGACGGCGCCCCCGGCGCGCCGAAGGCCAACGACATGGCGAAGCTGCTCGCGCCTGACAGCATCGCCGCGCCGGATCTCGCCGCTGAAATGGCCAGTGTGCGCCGCGAGGTGCTGTCAAAGCCCGTTTCGGAAAAGCAGATGCTGCTGGACGCGGGAGCGCTCGACCCCGGCGAGGGTGGAAAGCTCGACACCGGCCTGCTCGACGCGGTGAAAAGCCAGGGCACGGCGACGGCCGCAGGTGCTCGCGTGAGGGGGTTCAGCAACCTGGATGACCTGCTCGGTGGAGGTGGCAAAATGGGAGGGAGCACCGCGCCGATCCTGATGCCGACGGATTTGCTCTTTGAATATGGCAGCGATCAGCTCGCCGAGGCGGCCCGCCTGAGCCTGATGAAGCTCGGCTTTCTCATCCAGAAGAACCCGGACTCGTTGTTCATCATCGAAGGCCACACAGACAGTTTCGGCGGGGAGGATTTCAACCTCGAGCTCAGCGTCCGCCGCGCGAACGCCGTGGTGGGCTGGCTGCGTGACTCGCTCGGCCTCGGCAGCGACCGCATCCAGGCCGTGGGCATGGGCAAGGCAAAACCGATCGTGCCGGTCACAGGCACGGTGGAGCAGCAGGGTCTGAACCGGCGCGTGGAGATCAAGGTGCGCCCGAGAAAGAAGTAAGCACCCGCAACACCCACCCCGTCTCACGCAACCCGGTGAAGCCTGTGTTCCTGCATCTGACCCGGCTTTGGTTGAGCGGCGGACGCTGGGGAATGGTGCTGGCGCTGCTGGGCGGGCTGCTGTGGATCTACACGCGGGCGTTTTTGCAGCAATTCCCACCCTCCATCGAACTGCGACAGCCGCAGGCCATGGAGGAACGCCATCTCGCCTTGACGGTGGAGACGAAGACTGATCTGAAACTCGATTTCAGCCGCGGCGTGTCCGGGCCGCTGAACAACTGGCTGCCGCATCGCACGGATGGCCTCGTGCGTCCGTTGTGGCCATGGATGTCGGCGTGGTTGATGGATGATGCCGGCCGCACGCCACGCTTTGCCAGGCAGGTACGCATGACGGAGCTGTCGTTTTCGCTGGCGGTACTGGCGCTGCTCGGCCTGGCGTGTGCGCGCGCGTTTTCAGCGCCTGCGGCGCTGCTGGTGGTTTTCCTCATCGGCTTTGGCGTGCTCCTGCCTTCGGGGCGCTTTTTTCTGCCGGACCTGCTTTTCAGCGCTCTGTTTCTGCTGACGTGGATCTGCTGCATCGCCGCCTTGAAGCGCAATTCGCTCTGGCTGCATGCCGCGATCGGTTTTTTTGCCGCGCTGGCCAGCCTGACCGCCCCGACGGCCATGCCGTTGATGCTGGTTTTCGTGGGCGTCAGCACGCTGCGCTGGTCATGGGGCTGGATCACGGGGCATTGGGCCGGCGAAGGCCGCACGTCATTGTGGGCGCGGCGCAATCACTGGCTTGGCCTGATGCTGATGACTGTCTGCCATCTCATCACGGTCGGGCCGATGCTGTCGCACGCGCATCAAAAGCTCGGCGATGCCGCGCCGTTCCACTGGCGGTGGTTCGACAACGCGGATGAAATGCGCGCCTGGACGGCCACGCATCGCACGCTGGAAGCTTTGCGGGCGGTGCCTGAGGACCGGCGGCCGACGTTTGCGAATTATCGCGCCGCGCATACAACGGAGGAGATTCGCGGCCGCCTGCTAAACGGCGCCGCGACCTTGCTCAAAGCGATGCTGACCTTTGAATGGACGGCAAATTGTCCGCGCGGCTGTTTCGCCGCAGCGTTCGCCGGATTGCTGGCGTTGCTGGCACTGCTGGTCATGTTTGTCGCGCCACGCGCGCATCATGCCGGGCAAGCACTGCATCCGGAGACCGCGTCGATCGCGCTGTTCAGTGTCGCGGCGTTGGTGGTCTGCACGCTGGACTTCGGCTGGGACGTACGCGTGTTGGATTTCGGCAATCGTGCTCTGACACTCTACGCGCCGCTGGTCCTCAGCCTTGTCTGGGCCTGCGAGGCCCTGGTACAGCGGGTGCGCCGTCGGCACATGCGGCTGCCGGTTTTTCTCCTGTATCAGATGACGCTGTGGCTGTTGTGCGGCGTCGCCGCGTGGTGGCTGATCGCGGTCTTGCGGCCTGCGTCTTCCACGGCATGAATGCGCGCCCGTCTCATGGCCGCTCCCAAACACCGCTTCATCCTTTGCTTCGACTTCGACGGCACGCTCGTGCATCCGCAGAGTGATCCAGTGTTTCATCCGGCCCTCGGGCAGATGATTCAAATGCTGCGCGGCCAGGGCGCAGCCTGGGTCATCAACACCGGCCGCAGCCTCGGACAGACCATCGAAGGCCTCGCACAGCACGGTATCTTCTCCGAGCCGGACTTCATCATCGCGCAGGAATGCGACATCTACAAACCGGGCTTCTTCAGCCGCTGGACGGATTTCGGCTCATGGAACCGCCAGGCGCGCCGGGCACACGAGCGTTTCGTCAAGGATCATCAGCCTCCATTGCAGGCGATCCGGCAATTGGTTGAGACGCAGACAAAGGCGTCCTTCATCCAGGGTGATCACGGCGGGATGGGCATCGTCGGCACCTCTGATGTGGAGCTTGATGGCATTTGTGCGCACATCGACGCGCATGCACGGCAGTTCCCGGACATCGGCTACCATCGCAATGGCATCTACCTGCGTTTTTCCCACAGCGGCTACAGCAAAGGCACGGCGCTGAGCGAACTGGCACGTCTTTTGGGCCTTGATGCCTCCGTGTGCTTCGCCGCCGGGGACAATTACAACGATCTCAGCATGCTCGACCCGCGCCACGCCCGCATGATCGCCTGTCCCGGCAACGCGCTCGATCCGGTGAAGCAGATCGTGCATTCCCGAGGTGGTTTCATCGCCTCCCGCTTCGCCAGCGAGGGCATGATGGAGGCTCTGACGCACTACTTTGGCGGCTCCCAGCCTCCGGCGGGCTGATTTCGCGGAAGTTTTGCCTTGCCGAACTGGGAGGTCTGTGGAAATCTCCGCGCCCCTCGTCCCGGACCAGGGGAAAATCCTCACTCTTTCAGGCTATGGCATACGCAATCATCCAAACAGGCGGCAAACAATACAAAGTCTCCGTGGGCGACAAGCTCGACGTGGAGAAACTCGCCGCCGCCGAGGGCGAAACCGCCACTTTCGACCAGGTGCTGGCCGCCGGTGAAGGCAGCAGCATCAAAGTGGGCGCCCCCACCGTCAGCGGAGCCAGCGTTTCAGCCAAGGTGCTGAAGCAGCACAAGGCCGACAAGGCGACCACCTTCAAGTTCCGCAAGCGCAAGGGCTTCCACAAGACCCGTGGCCATCGCCAGCCTCTGACCCTCGTGCAGATCACCGCCATCAACGCCTAATTTTTCACCTCTCCACTCTTATGGCCCATAAAAAAGGACAAGGTTCCGTCAAGAACGGTCGCGACAGCCAGAGCAAGCGCCTCGGCGTCAAGAAATTCGGTGGTGAGGCCGTCATCGCCGGCAACATCATCCTTCGCCAGCGTGGCACCAAATGGATCACCGGTCGCAACGTAGGCATCGGCAAGGACCACACCATCTTTGCCCTCGTGGACGGCAATGTGCGCTTCGACAAGGATGGTCGTCGTGTGAATGTGGACGAAGCCGCCCTTCAGGCGTAAATCCAGACAGACAATTCCACTCAACAGAGCGCGGATAACCTCCGCGCTTTTTTTTGCCAAGATGATTAAAACCTACTTTACACATCGAGAATTGGGTGAATAAATCATCCCCCGCCATGCACCCTGCCCAAATCACCGCCCTCAATGATGACGCCAGAGGCAAATCGCCCTCCGAAATCATCGAAATCGCCCTCGCGCATGCCGACGGCCAGGCACTGGTGACGACGAATTTCCGCCCTTACGAGGCAGTGATCCTGCATCTGGTCACGCAGGCCGCAGCGGACACGCCGGTGCTCTGGATCGACCACGGCACGAACCTGCCGGAAACTTATCGTTTCGCCGAAAAGTGCCGGGCGCAGCTCACGCTGAATTTGAAGCCCTACCTGCCGCTCATGACCGCCGCCCATTGGCTGGCGCTGAATGGTGGCCTGGTGCCAATGCCTGACGAGGTGGAGCGCGTCGAGTCCTTCAGCCGCATCATGAAGCTGGAGCCCTTCGAGCGCGGCATGCGCGAACTGGCCCCGAAAGTGTGGATCACCGCGCTGCGTCGCGAACAAAACCCGCAGCGCGCGGCCACGCTTGCTCCCTTCATGTGGGACGCGAAGTTCAACTGCCTCAAGGTGAACCCCATCCTCGACTGGACGCCCGTCGAGATGGACGCGTATCTGACCGAGCACGCGCTGCCGAACGAGCGCACCTACTACGATCCGGCGAAGGGCGATGAAAAGCACGAGTGCGGCCTGCATGCGAAACTCGTCACCGACAAAGCGTGAAGCCCGATGGACCTGCCGCCTGACTTCCTGCTATATATCGCCGCCGGTTTTGCAGCTCAGCTCATCGATGGAGCGCTCGGCATGGCCTACGGCGTCAGCGCGTCTTCGCTGCTCATGGCCTTCGGCGTGCCGCCTGCGGCCACCAGCGCCACCGTGCATGCCGCGGAGTGCTTCACGACCGGCGCCTCGGCCATCTCGCATCACGCATTTGGGAATGTGGACCGCTATTTGTTCCGCCGCCTGCTCATCCCGGCGGTTCTTGGCGCGATCATCGGCGCGTATGCGCTTTCCGCCTTTGATGGCGATGTGCTGAAACCGTATGTCAGCGGCTATTTGATCATCATGGGTCTCGTCATCATCGCGAAGGCCTTCTTCCGCGTCCCGCCGCGAAATGTGACCACTCATCTCACCCCTCTCGGCTTCTTCGGTGCTCTCATTGATGCCATGGGCGGTGGCGGCTGGGGGCCGATCGTCGCCTCGAATCTCATCGTGCGCGGCAATGATGTGCGCATCACCGTTGGCAGCGTGAACGCTGTCGAGTTCTTCGTTACGCTCGCCGCGAGCATCACCTTCCTGCTCACCATCGGCCTCACGCACTGGTCGATGATCGTCGGTCTCGCGCTTGGTGGCGTCATCGCCGCCCCGCTCGGTGCCTGGGCCGCCAAACGCATCCCGCACAAGCCCTTCATGATTCTCGTCGGTCTTCTCGTCACCGCCGTCAGCGCCCGCAACCTTCTCAAAGCCTTCGCCCTCATCTAATTCGCCATGTCCGCCATCACACACCTTCAGTTCCTCGAATCCGAAGCGATATACATTCTGCGCGAAACCGCCGCACAGTTTGAAAAGCCCGCGCTGCTGTTCTCCGGCGGCAAAGACAGCATCGTGATGGCCTGGCTCGCGCGGAAGGCATTTTATCCCTCGCGTCTGCCCTTCAAGCTGCTGCACGTCGATACCGGCCACAACTTCCCCGAGGCCATGGAATACCGCGATTGGTTCGTACAGGAAATCGGCGCGGATCTCGTCGTCGGCAGCGTGCAGAAGTCCATCGACGACGGCCGCGTGCAGGAGGAGAAAGGCCACAACGCCTCCCGCAACAAGCTGCAAACCGTCACTCTGCTCGACACCATCGAGGAGCATCAATTCGACGCCTGCCTCGGCGGCGGCCGCCGCGATGAGGAGAAGGCCCGCGCCAAGGAGCGCTTCTTCTCCCACCGCAACGAATTCGGTCAGTGGGACCCGAAAAACCAGCGCCCCGAGCTCTGGAACATCTTCAACGGCCGCAAACACTTCGGCGAGCACTTCCGCGTCTTCCCGCTCAGCAACTGGACCGAGATGGACATCTGGCAGTACATCCGCCAGGAAAACATCCCGCTCCCCAGCCTCTACTTCAGCCACAAACGCCAGATCATCGAGCGTCACGGCCAGCTCCTCGCCGTCGGACTCAATGATGAGCGTGGCAATCCGATCATCCCCTTGCTCGACGAGGAAAAACCCCGCGTGAAAGAGATGGTCATCCGCTTCCGCACCGTCGGTGACGCCTCCTGCACCGGTGCCGTCGAATCCACCGCCAGCACCATCGACGACATCGTTGCCGAAGTCGCCGCCGCCCGCCAGACCGAGCGCGGCACCCGTGCCGACGACAAACGCAGCGAGACCGCCATGGAAGACCGCAAGAAGGAAGGGTACTTCTGATGCGGAGCATCGCAGTTGGGAGATTGGAGATGGCAGATGGGATCAAACCAGCTTTAGACCATGAATAAGCGAATAGAACGATTTGAAGACCTGGAGGCCTGGCAGCTCGCCCGTGCCCAGAATCTCGAAATCCATCTGCTCACTCGTGAAGATGCCTTTCGTGCCGATTTTGATTTCCGCAGCCAGATGCGCCGTTCGGCACTCTCCGTGATGAACAACATTTCCGAGGGTTTTGAACGCCTCTCCATTCTTGAAAAGCGAAAGTTCTACGACTACGCGCGTGGCTCCAACGGCGAGATTCGGTCCATGACCTACGCTGGCGAAGACATGTTTCCCCAGTTCACCAAACAGTTTCAATCCTAACGCGAGCGCTGCATTCGCATCGGCCGCCTCATCACAGGTCTCCTCCTCTCCACCGAACAACGCCGCGCCTGACCCCATCTGCGAACTGCCATTTTTCCATCTTCCCATGTCTTCCCCCATCTCCCATCTCCCATCTCCCATCTCCGGCATCGTCGATGCTTCCGAATCCTCTCTCCTTCGCTTCACGACCGCTGGTTCCGTCGATGATGGCAAAAGCACGCTCATCGGCCGTTTGCTGTATGATTCCAAATCCATCTTTGAAGACCAGCTTCTCGCCGTCGAAGAATCCTCGAAGCGTCGCGGCGATGCCCATGTGAATCTCGCATTGCTCACCGACGGTCTTCGCGCCGAACGCGAGCAGGGCATCACGATTGACGTGGCCTATCGCTACTTCGCCACGCCGAAGCGGAAATTCATCATCGCGGACACTCCTGGGCACATTCAATACACGCGCAACATGGTCACCGGTGCCTCCACGGCCGATCTGGCGATCATTTTGATCGACGCCCGTCTCGGTGTGATCGAGCAGACGATGCGCCACACCTACCTCGCCAGCTTGCTGCGCATCGGGCATATCGTTCTCGCCGTGAACAAGATGGACCTGGTGAACTTCGACCAGGCCGTCTATGACAAGATCGTGGCCGACTACATGAAATTCGCCAGCGGCCTCGAAAACCTGCCGAACGTCACGCCGATCCCGATGAGCGCCCTGAATGGCGACAACGTGGTCGAGAAATCTGACGCCACCCCTTGGTACACCGGCCCGTCGTTGCTCCAACACCTCGAAACCGTGCAGGTACATACCGAAACCGCCGCCGACGCGGCCCGTTTCCCCGTGCAGTGGGTCGTGAGGCCGATCTCCGACCGCGAAGACGCCAAACTCGGCAATCTCCACGATTACCGCGGCTTCGCCGGCCGCATGGCCAGCGGCACCTTCCGCGTGGGCGATGACGTGCTCGTCTATCCGTCCGAGATGACGACGAAGATCACCGGCATCCACACCTTCGAAGGCCCGCAGCCCGAGGCCATCCCGCAGCTCAGCTACAGCATCACCGTTGCCGATGAAATCGACACATCTCGTGGCGGCATGATCGTGAAGGCCAACGAACCCGTGCAGACCGCGCAGGAATTCGACGCCATGATCTGCTGGTTTGCCGACAAAAAGACCCTCAAGCCGCGCGGCCGCTTCCACCTCCGCCACACGACGAACGACGTCCGCGCCGTCGTCACCGAGGTGCATTACAAGGTGAACATCAGCACGCTCGAAAAAAGCGCCGAGAACAAGGAATTCGCCCTCAACGACATCGGCTGCATCCGCATCCGTTGCGCCAGCCCGATCTTTTTCGACAGCTACACCCAGAACCGCACCACCGGCAGCTTTGTGCTTGTGGACGAGCAGACAAACAGCACTGTCGCAGCGGGCATGATCCTCAAAGCGCTCACTGATGCGGGCGACGAGGACGCTGAAGTCGCGATTTGATCGAGTTCCCCAGCAAAAGCGTTTGCCGCGTTCCGGGATGGTGCGTGATGGTACCAGACACCAGAATGGACCAACGGCTCGACAAGGACTCAGAATTGCTGCTCGACGCGTTGCGCGGACTGGCGGCGTTTGCCGTGATTTTCGCGCATGGCTTTGATCTGGCAGCAGGCTCGGCTTTTGGCTGGACACCACGCACCAACAGCGAGGGCTGGCGGTGGGCACGGGCCGTTTTTGGCAACGGGGACTGGTGCGTGTGGTGCTTTTTTGTCATCTCGGGCATCTGCATCCACCGCTCGATCACCCGTGATATGGAATCCGGCCGGTTCGACTGGTGGCGCTACGGGCTGACGCGGGTGACGCGGCTTTATCCGCTGTTTTTGACGGGGCTCGCCCTGGCGGTGGCAGCCTGGAGCCTGGGGCTGGATTTTGCCGTGGAGGAAGTGAAGGCCGAACCCTGGCGTGAATTGGGCGCAAGCTTGTTCAATCTCCAGGTCTTCACCACGCCGTTTCCGGCTTTTGGCCCCTCGTGGAGTCTGAGCTGCGAGGTCATCTACTACGCCGCGTGGCCTGCGCTGCTCCTCTTAATGAGAGGGAGGGCGCACATGGCCACAATCATCGCCATGATCGGCTCCGTGGTGGTTCTTTCTGGCATTGTGATGCTCTGGCAGCTCAAACCGGAGCGCGGCAGCAGCGCGCTGCTTCAAGGGCTGTGGACCACGACGGCGCTTTTCCCGTTGTGGGTCACGGGGGCGGCGATGAGCAGCCACTGGGAGGCATTCACCGCGCTCATCACGCGGAAAGTGTGGTTCATAGGCATCGTGCTGTGGCTCATCGGTGCGGTGATTTCCAGCGTGCTGAAATACAGCCACTCGGCAGGATTCCGCATGGATCTGGCCGCGTGGTATTCTCTGCCCGGCCTGGCCATCCTGCTCGCAGGTGGAAGGCACCTGGCGCTGGCTTCAAGGCCGCGCGCGGCTCCGGTCTGCCGCTGGCTCTCGCAGTTCAGCTATCCCTGCTACATCCTGCACATGCCGCTGCTGCTCCTCGTGCATCACGGGCTGGGGTATCTGGCGGCGCTGAAAGGCCGCGCCTTCCTGCATGCGAGCGTCTCGTTCACCATCGTGCTGACCCTGCTGGCCGTCATCGGACCAGCACTGGAGCGTTTTTTCATGGCCTGGCGCTTCCGCGTGCTTTCTGGCGGCAAGCAGGCCTGATCCTCACCGTTGTGGCATGTCACCAGGCTCCGGCCATGTCGCTTGGTGCGGAGGCCAAGACGCGATTTGACGCTCTTTCCTAAAGTGTGACGATGTGCTTTCCGTCCTTCGTCCGGCATGGGACGTGCAGGAGTTCGAGCCAGACGGGAATCCAACTGTTGAGGACGAGTTTTCGCGCCTCGGCCAGATCATCGAAGATGGCGCCGGCCCACTGGTGTCCGCGCTCCTGGTGATAGAACTCCCATTCCTTTCCTCTTGCGATGAAGTAGGTGCCGTCACGCGAGTCCGGCTCCGTGCTGAAAGGCCACAAATTCTCCGGATGCAGCCCCTTCGCAGCCAGGCTGGCCTCGATGTCGGCGCGAGAGAGTGTGAAGACGCGGTTCACGGCGGCCTGGCAGCGTTCGGTGTTGCCGTCCTCGTTGGTGTCCCGCCATTCGGCGGGAAGGCCGAGATGCTGGAGAGACCATGTGGCCACATCGACGCGGGACAGGAGCACTTCGATCTGCTGGGCGGCGGATAATACAGGCGGGGAGTTCATGGTGGCAAGAGAACGGGAGATGACATCAGCGTTGGTCCACATGGCGACGTCCACGGGAGGCTTTGACGAACGGAAGCAAGCGCGCCGCTTGTTCCGGCCCGATGCCGCTCACGCGGACAAGATCTCCGGTGGAGGCATACGGGCGTCCGACGATGATCATCTTTGCCAGCACGGGACCGATGCCATTCAGGGACTCCAGTTCCTCCTGCGTGCCAAAGTTGATGTCAACAAGCGTGGCACTCGTCGTCGCAGGAGAACCACGACAGCACGCGATGGATTCCTCGATCACGGCGGCGGCCATGGCGTTGAAAACCAGGAGCGCCAGCGCCTGCCAATGCCACGGAACCTCCTGAAGGGGGACGCTGAGAACTCCCAGACGGCGCTTGCGGCGTGAGGGCGCGGACTGCATCGCATTATTCGAGCACAGATGAGTGGTCAACGCCAGCTTTTCGAAAATCAAACACCGGTCATCGAGCATGTCTTGTGATGCGTGGCGGGCTGCCATTTGCGCCGGCCTCGCCGTACACACATTTATTTACTCCGCCCACGCTTCTCGGATGAGGCGGAGGTAGTTGCCGTGCATGATGTTGGCGATGTCGGCGTCGGTGTAGCCGCGTTTTTGGAGCATGGCGGGGATGCGGGCGAGGTCGGCGATGGTGTCGAGGTCTTCGGGGGTTTGTTCGATGCCGTAGCCGCCATCGAGGTCGGTGCCGATGCCGCTGTGAAGCGCGTTTCCGGCGAGCTGGCAGACGTGGTCGATGTGGTCGCAGATGACTTCGAGCTTGAGGCCGGTTTCCTGCGGCATGGTTTTGCCGCGAATCCAGCCGGGGATCATCATCCATGCGTCGAGCGCGGCACCGATGACGGCTCCGCGTTCGATGAGGGCTTTGATTTGATCGTCGGCGAACTGGCGTGGATCAGGAACGAGGGCGCGGCAGTTGCTGTGGCTGGCCCAGACGGCGCCGTGATGGATGTCGAGCGCCTGCCAGAAGCATTCATCGCTCAAGTGCGTGACGTCGAGGATCATGCCGAGGCGGTCCATTTCCTGGATCAATTCTTTGCCGCCAGCGGGCAGCGGGCCGACTTGGTCGTGACCCAGCGCATAACGGCACACACCGTAGTGTGCGGGGCCCATGGCGCGAAGACCCTGCGCCCACGCCTCTTCAAGATGACCGACGGTGCGGATGGAGTCGGCTCCTTCGAGTGAGAGGATGTAACCGATGGCTTTGGTGTCGTCGGGAATACTGGTGTCAGTCCACAGCGCGATCATTTCGTCGAGCTCACGCAGGTTGGTGATCTGGCGCAGGTGGCCATCGTCCTCCATGGCGCGATACCACGAGAGCTGGCCCTGCGTCTCTGCCCATGCCTGCTCGGGAGACATCCAGCCGGCGATGGGAGAAGGGCCGGGCATGCAGCCGGCGAGCTGGGTGGCGACGCAGATGCCGACCTTGCCTTTGCGCATCTCAGGAAACGCGGTGGTGCCACCAGCGCGCCCTTTGCCGGTCATGCCGGCCTCACGGCGGCGGATTTCGTGGACGGGAAGGCGGAGGTCGCGATTGAAGCCGCCGAGGGCGTTGAGGCTGAGGTCGAGGTGGGCGTCGAAGGTGAGCATGAGGGATGAAATGACGGATGAGGCGTCATCCTACGCGGGGGAACTCTTGCGTCATTCAAATCGATAACCGGCGCCGTGAACCGTGCGAATGAGGCGCGGTTGGGCGGGGTCCTTCTCGATGCGTTTGCGGAGCTGGGAGATGTGCTGGTCGAGCGCCCGGCTTTCAGGGAAGTAATCGACGCCCCAGACCTCGTCGGCGAGGGTGTTGCGGTCGATGACCTTGCCACGGCGGTCGAAGAGCAGGCGCAGGACTTTCACATCGCGCGGGCTGAGCGGGATCTCGGTTTTGTCGCGGTAAGCGCGCAGCTCGGTGGGGACGATACGGAGGTCGTCCATGGTGAAGTCGTCGTCGGACCGGCCACCACCGCGTGCGGCGGTGCGGCGCAGGATGGCGCGGATGCGGGCGATGATCTCCTTCACGCCGAAGGGCTTTGTCATGTAGTCGTCGGCGCCGAGCTCGAGACCGAGGACGGTGTCGATTTCCTCGGCCTTGGCGGTGAGAAAGAGGATGGGGACTTTCTCGTCCTGCTTGCGGATCTGTTTGCAGACCTCGTAGCCGTTGAGTCCGGGCATCATGACATCGAGGCAGACGAAGTCGGGATTCTCCACGCGGAAGAAATCCACGGCCTGCAGGCCGTCGCCGGCGGGGATGACTTCGTAGCCCTCCATGGTGAGCACCTCGCGCAGTGCATCGCGTGTGTGGTCGTCGTCTTCGGCAATGAGTATCTTGGTCATGGCAGGGTCGGGAGGGTGAGGATGAAACGCGCGCCGTCGCTGTAGCTCGGACACACGGTGAGGGAGCCGTGATGCAATTGTGCCAGTTCACGGGAGATGGTCAATCCAATGCCGGTGCCGCTGACACCCTCGGACAGGTCGGAGCGCAGACGCTCAAAGGGCTCGAAGACAGTGCGGCGCTTGCCAGCAGGGATGCCGGGGCCGCGGTCTTCGACGATGACGCGGGTGTGGCGTTCGTCGTGCTCGGTGTGGATGGCGATCCACTTGCCGCTGTTGCCGTATTTATCGACGTTGGAGATGAGGTTGCCGAGGATCTGCTCGAGCGCGTCAGGGTCGGCGTTGATGGAGGCCGGGCCGTTGAGCGTGGCGACAATCTCGAAGCCTTTGTTTTCAAGCAGGGGCCTCCAGAACTCAACCACGCGCGAAACATGCTCGTCCAGCGCCAGCGGCTTGGGCTGGATGCTGAGTTTGTCGCGCTGCTGGCGGGCGTAGTTGAGGACATTCTGGATCAGGCGGTCGAGACGCGCGGTTTCCGCCTCGACGACACCGAGCTGGCGTCTGGCGATGCTGTCGCCCGTGGATTCTGCACGATGGGCGGCCATCTCGGCGTAGAGGCGGATGTTGGTGAGCGGCGTCTTGAGCTCGTGGGAGATTTGATTGACGAAGGTCACGCGCTGCTGGGCGACGCGGATCTCCCTGGCGCTTTCATGGAAATAAAGCCAGCCGACGACCAGGACGAGCAGGATGCCGGAGCTGACGCCGAGAAGGATGGGAAAGAGGTAGGGCTTCGGAAATTCCTCGTCAGCCGGCGTGTAGGACATCTCCCACTGCGAAAGAGGCTCCGAACAGGCGCGATGAGCGGCCGGCGGCCCCTCCGAGCCATGCAATATTTTGCCCCACTGATGCAACGGAATGCCTTTGACCGTGGTCAACATCATGCGGCCGGGAGGAGCGGCCAGGCCGGGTTGAGGAAGGCGCTGGAAGAGAAATTTCATCAACAACTGCGGGTTCAGCAAGGCGCAGCTCAGGCTGCCATCGGCAAAACGGCGCCAGTGGATGAACATGGAGTCTCCCACATGCCAGCCGCTCCAGGTGCCCCCCGTTTCCGAAGGCGCCGGACGATCATCAATATGGTAGCCGCGCATCTTCAAATAAGTGATCCACTCGGGTGCGGGCGGCTGGATGAAGGAAACCGCCGGAGTGTTGATGCGTTGGAACGGAGGCCCGTCATCATCCAGCAGCGGGACCGGCTGCGACATGCCGCCAGTGTTTTGCGTGACTTCGTGGATGGCCCTGACCCGTTCCTCTGCTTTGAAACTTCCACCGGGCTGGAACGGAGACTTCCCTTCAAATGCCTCCAGCGGCGCTGCCGCGCCTGCTGTGGCCCAGGTGCGGGCGATCCAGGGATGTGCCGCCAGTTGTTGGGCCATCAAATGTGCCGAGCTGGTGTTCTGCCCCCCCCAATTGTCCAGCCGGTCGGTCAGTTGCCGCATGTCGTGCAACAGGTGATGATCCGCCGCGCTGAGACGTTCAGCCAGGACGGCCTGCATCGAGGCGTCCGTGCGCTTTCCCGCATCTCTGATGAGATAGGTGCCCAGCCACGCCAGCAAGGCCAGTGGCAGGATCACCAGGATGATGAACAAGATCGTGGAGCGGCGTTGGAACATGCGCGAGGGACATAGTTTAGCGCCGCCATCTATTTGGTCACCTGAATTTTATAAAAACCATAAAATATGCCGGGGCGAACTTTTGAGAGCTCGCCCCGGCGATTTCATGAGTGTTTCCAACAGCCAGAAGGACAACCACCTGATCGAAAATGACGATCTTGCTTCAGGAGGCCGCAGCCCCGTTGCTTCGATCTACCGCCAGTCTGCCACGGGCCGGGATGAATGCGTCAGCAGCTTGTGAGCAGGTCGTAAGCAGATTGTAAGGGGCAAAGTCACCTTCTGACGGCCATCCAAACCCAGCGGAACGGCCAGGTGACGGCAACGATGACCGCCCCGATCAGGGCGGCGACCAGGTTCATCGGAATCAGCAGGATGCGCAGCGGCGGGGTGAGCACCTTTTGCAAAAACTCCACGCGTGACCAGGCGATGGTCAGCACGGTGATGAGGATGATGCCAGCGAACTTCAGGATCTTCACCTTCAGCGGCCCCAATGCCTCGAAGAAATCGTGGAAATGCAGCTCGGAAAGCAGCAGCAGCCCGACGTAACCGATCAAAATGAACGCGGTATGTTCCAGCACCGGATATCTGGCGATCATTTTGATCGCCACCCCGGCCACGAGCCGCAGTGAGATGATGCCGATGGTCACCCCCACATAAACCGGCCACAGATCCTTCGGACTGAGCGCGATCGCCGCCACCACGTTGTCCACGCTCAGGCTCAGATCCATGAGGGCGATCATGCTGATGGTGCCGGCAAAGGTGCGGTGATGCACGTTCACAGCCTCTCCCTCCCCCTCGCTGACCTCTTTTTGCCCGGCGAAATGCGCGCACATCAGCCACACGAGATACAGCGCCCCGGCCAGCATCACCCAATGATTGTCAATGATCCAGGAGGCAAAGAGCAAGGCCACGACCCGGAAGCCATACGCACCGATGTAACCGATGTTCATCGCCGTGCTGCGGCGCTTCTCATCCAGATGGGAGGCCATCGCGGCGATGGCCAGCGCATTGTCAACGGAGAGCAGTCCTTCGATCAGAATCAGGCCGAGGATGACGGGCAGGGCCTGGACAAAAGAAGCCCACAATTCGGGCATGGAGACAGCGAGGATTTCAGCAGGCATCAGAGGCGCATGATGGAGGACGAAACAGTCCTTTCAAATGCCATTTGCCTCGAAAATCCGTCACTGCCGCTCACCGGAAGAAACGCCGCCGGAATCTCCAGGAGGAAAATTCAGGAATAGGAGGATTCCACGCGCTTCGCCACGTCCTTGTAGCCGTAGTCGGCGTTGTAGATTTCCTTGAGCGCGTCCAGGCTCGCGGCGCGGTCGCCCATTTTCTCCAGCACGTTCGCCAGCTCGTAGAGCACTTCTTTCTTGACCGCGTCCATGACGACGAGCTCCTTCGCGGCCTCCATGAGGGAGGTTTTGGCCAGGTCGTTCATGTTCTTGCGCTCAAAGCAACGGCCGAGCAGGAGGATCGCCTTGATGCGCATGTTCGGATTCGACTTTGCCTGCTGCAATTCGGGGATGGCCTCGGTGAACATGCCGGCGTTGAAATACGCCTGTCCCAGCTCGTAGCGCAGCGTCTTGTCCGTCGGGTTGCGGTCCACGCGGCTTTTGGCCTCGTCAATGACCACGGCGGAGCGCTGACGGCGGATTTCGGCCACCTGGGCGCGCTTGTCCTCGATGTCGGGCGCGTCGGGATTGGCCTCGATCTCGCGCTCATAGTCGGCTATCTGCTGCTCCTGCACCTTGTCGCGCATGATCTCCACCTTGCGCTGCAACGCCACGTCGCCTGGATTCAGCGTGTTGAGCGCGTAATCATAGAACATCAGCGCGTTGTCAATCTGGCCCAGGCGCTCGTAAAGGTCGGCCATGCGCTTGACGATGACGATGTTCGACTGGTCGGCGTTGTATTGTTCGATCGTCTCGGCCAGGAACTGCTCCATCTGCTCCCTGGTCATGCCCTGGCGGTTGAGCATCTCCAGCTTCGCGGCCTCGCCCGCGTCCTTCATGGCGTTCTTGAAGCTGCCGCCGGTCTCCGCCGCGCCCCAGCCCTGGCGCAGGATGGAGGTGCGCGCGGCGGCGTCCTTCTCCCCCTTCGCGGCGTCCATGTCACGCGGATCGACCTTCACGATGGCACGGTAGATGTCGCTGGCCTTTTCAGGCTCGTTGGCGGACATGTAATGCAGCGCCAGCTTGTGCATGTTCTTCGTGTTGTCAGGATGGCCGCGACGGATCGTCTCCAGCGCAAAGGCCGCCAGCTCGGGGAAGTGAATCTTCATCGCCAGGTCATAGAGCTGCTCGTTCGCGCTCAGGCTGACAGGATCTTTGCGGAAGACATTCTCCTCCAGGTCGGCGATCTGCTCCGCAGGCTCCTTTTTGGACGATCCGCGCGAGAACAGGCCGCCGCCAAGCCCGCCGAAGCTCATTTTTCTGCCGGTTCCGCAGACCTCGGCCTCCGCGCTGCGCAACAGTTTGCGGCCGTCGAGGAAACCGAGGTTGTCCTTCACGATGGGCAGCACCTGGTCGATGACATACTCCCAGTTCTTCCGCTCGGCGGAGATCAGCGCTTTTTTCCAAAGGGCTTGGTATTTGGGGTCGAGTTCGGCTTCCTGAACGATCATAATCCTGGGGTGCTGGGTTGGGTGAAAAGGCGGCTCATTTCTTCCCGCCGCCGAACCAGGCGGCGAGCGCGCGCAACTCCTCCCCGGTGCCCTCGGTCAGCCCCTTCATGCTGAATCCGTGCTCGAAGAGCACCATCCAGAAAAAGGTGGCAGCCAGAAATGCCAGGGTCCAAAGAACTTTGGAGAGAATGCGCATGAGTGAATTTCAGCACTCTATGAAGAAAAGCCCGGAATCGTCCAGCACGGAGTTGCAGAGGAGGAAAATGGCCCCTGCGTCGCGGTGCCCCGCCTTGCCGCCCCTCAGCCCAGCCGCACCGGCACACCGTGCTGGCCGAGGTAGTGCTTCACATCGGCGACTTTGTATTCGCCGAAGTGGAAAATGCTGGCGGCGAGGACGGCATCGGCTTTGCCGTTGCGAAGCACATCGACCATGTGGTCGAGATTGCCGGCGCCGCCGCTGGCGATGACGGGAATCGTCACGGCCTCACTCACTGCGCGCGTCAAAGCGATGTCGTAGCCGTTCTTCGTGCCGTCGGAGTCCATGCTGGTGAGCAGGATTTCGCCCGCGCCGCGTCGGCAGACTTCGGCGGCCCATTCGACGGCGTCGAGCTCGGTGGCGTTGCGGCCGCCGTGCGTGAATACGGTCCAGGAGCCACGGTCGTTGCGTTTCGCGTCGATGGCGACGACGAGGCACTGGCAGCCGAAGGCCTCGGCGGCCTCGTCGATGACGTGCGGCGTTTTGACAGCGGCGGTGTTGATGCCGACCTTGTCAGCGCCGGCGAGAAGCATCTCGCGCATGTCGGCGACGGTGCGGATGCCGCCGCCGACGGTCAAAGGCATGAAACAGTGCTCTGCGGTGCGCGCGACGACATCGACCATCGTCTTGCGTTCCTCGTGGGCAGCGGTGATGTCGAGGAAGACGAGTTCATCGGCTCCCTGCGCGTTGTAAACCTGCGCGCACTCCACGGGATCGCCCGCGTCACGAAGCTGGAGGAATTTCGTGCCTTTGACGACACGTCCTTCCTTCACGTCGAGACAGGGGATGATGCGCTTGGTGAGCATGACGATTAGGATGGCCGAAAAAGAGAAAAGAAGGAAAAAATCAGAGGCTGCCCGTCTGGGCTCTTTTCTTCTATTTCCTCTCTTTCGGCTAAAAAACTCAGCCAATCGCGGTCTTCACCATCGCTTCCAGCTTCACGATGTCCTTGGCGAAGTTGCGGATGCCTTCGGCGGTCTTCTCCGTCGCCATGGCGTCTTCATTGAAGAGCCAACGGAAGGTTTTCTCGTCACAGCCGATGCGCTCTATCTTCAACGCTTTCGCGTTCGCGGCATTGAGCTTCGGCGTGAGCGGGTCGCTGCTGGCGGCCAGTTCGCCGAGCAAGCCGGGGCTGATGGTGAGCAGGTCGCAGCCGCAGAGTTCGGTGATTTCACCCTTGTTGCGGAAGCTGGCGCCCATGACCTCGGTCGTGTAGCCGAAGTGCTTGTAGTAGTTGTAGATCTGCGTCACGGACTGCACGCCGGGATCATCCGCGCCTGCGAAATCCTTGCCGGTGCTTTTCTTGAACCAATCGAGGATGCGGCCCACGAACGGGGAGATGAGCTTGATGCCGCCTTCGGCGCATGCCACAGCCTGCGCCAGACTGAAGAGCAGGGTGAGGTTGCAGTTGATGCCTTCTTTTTGCAGCACTTCGGCGGCTTTGATGCCTTCCCAGGTGGAGGCGATCTTGATCAGGATGCGCTCGCGGGCGATGCCGGCCTTCTCATACATCGCGATGATGTGGCGGGCCTTCTCGATGTTGCGCTGCGTGTCAAAGGAGAGGCGTGCGTCCACCTCGGTGGAGACGCGACCAGGGACGATCTTGAGGATTTCGAGACCGAAGGAGACTACTAGCTTGTCCATCACCTCGTCCACACCGCCGGATTTGCCATCGGCCACGGCCTTGTCGAAAATGGCCTTGTATTCGGGCTTGGAGGCGGCTTGGAGGATGAGGGAAGGGTTCGTCGTGGCGTCCTGGGGCTTGTAGGCCTTCATGGCTTCGAAGTCGCCGGTGTCGGCAACCACCACGGTGTGCTGCTTCAGTTGATCGAGCTGGGTCATGTTTTTGGGGTTGGGGGAGGCCAGAGTAAAGGCAAAGGCAGGGGGTGCAATGACGAATCCGTGTTCACAAGCCTGCTGTTGCAGGCGGGCCGCCAACAGCCGCCAATGAACACGGCTGGCACCCTGTGATATACGCCTCAATCCAGCGCGAGGAAGCGCACGCAGATGCTGCCGGGGACGTTCACTTTGGTGCCGGTGAAGGTCAGTTTGCCGCTGTCCTGATCGACTTTGAAAAGTGCCGCCGTGCCGCTGTCCTGATGCGCGGCGATGAGCCATTTGCCGCTCGGGTCGAGGCAGATGTTGCGTGGGATTTTGCCTTCAACGGGGACATTTTGAATGAGCGTCAGTTTACCGCTGGCCGGATCGCAGGTGAAGACGGCGATGGTGTCGTGCGTGCGGTTGGAAACATAAACGACCTTGCCGTTCGGATGCGCGAGAGTCTCGGCGGTGCTGAGGCCGGTCTTGCCACGATCAGCCTCGGGCAGCGTGGAGACGGTTTCGATCTCGGTAAGGGCACCTTTGGCCGCGTCGTAGGCGAAGACGGTCTCGCTCATGCCCATTTCGTTGTTCACGAAAACGTATTTACCGCTCGGATGGAAGGCGAGGTGACGCGGACCGCCGCCAGCGGGCGTTTTGGCAAAGGCGGGTTCGTTCGGCGTCATTTTGCCAGTGACGGGGTCGATCTTGTAGATCAGCACTTTGTCCAAACCGAGGTCACAAGCGAAGGCGAAGCGGTTGTCGGGGCTGAAGTTCACCGAATGCGCGTGCGGACCGGCCTGACGGCGCGGATCGACGCTGGAGCCTTCATGCTGGAAGAAACTGGCAGCCTCCGTGACGGAGCCGTCGTCCTTGATCGCATACGAGGCGACGCTGCCGCTGCCGTAATTCGCGATGGTGGCGAGCCTGCCGGTTTTATCGACACACACATGGCATGGACCTTTGCCGACGGCGCTGGCCTGGTTGATCAGCGTGAGCTTGCCGGACTTGAGGTCGATGCTGAACGAACTGATGCCGCCGCCTTTCTTGCCATCGGCCGCGGTGATGTCGCTGCTAGCGTAGAGGAACTTCTTCGACGGATGAATCGCGAGGAAGCCCGGATTGCCTACTTCGGCGGCGAGTTCAGGCTGCGTCAGTTCACCAGAAGCGGAGTTGAAACGGGCGACGTAGATGCCCTTGCTGCCATTTTTGGCGTTCGTGTTCGTGCCGAAATAGACGAGGAAGTTCTCTCCCGCGATGGCAGTCGTGGTCAACGCGGCAAAAACGAAGGAAAGGGTGGAGCGGTTCATGACAGCGGGATGCTGGCGGGTGACGCGGGGATGGTCAAGCATCTGCGGGCGCGGAAAGCTGAAAGTTCCAGGCGTGCTGATTGTCCGCTTGCCGGCTGGCTGGATGACGCCATCTTCGGCACAGCAACAGCCCGTCCACCCCCATGAAAACGATCCTGTTTCTCGCCGCTGCCTCGTGTGTGATGCTTTCAGGCTGCTCGGGTTTCCAGCCCGTCCGCCTCGAGCATGACGGCGACAAAGAGCAGCTCGACTACCGCGAGGGCGATTATCTGCCCAAAAACACCTGAGTCTGCGACGGCTTGAAATCATCTGCGGGGCGCATTTGACCGCGCCTGGGGTGCTCGCCACGATGCGCGCCATGCACCACTCCTGGTTCCACGTCGAAAACGAAGCTGACATCCCCTCCCCCGCGTTGCTTTTTTACCGTGAGCGCGTCGTTCACAATCTGCAGCTCATGCTCAAGATCGCCGGGGACGCGAAGCGCCTGCGTCCGCATGTGAAGACGCACAAATGCGCGGAAATCATCGCGATGCAGCTCGAACTCGGCATCACGAGCTTCAAGACCTCCACCATCGCCGAGGCGGAGATGTGCGCTGCGGTCGGCGCCGCCGATGTGATGCTCGCCATGCCCTGCGTGGGCATCAACGCGCACCGGCTCGCCGAGCTGGCGGTGAAGTTTCCCGACACGCGGTTCTCCAGCATCGCCGACGCGGAGGAGACCATCCGTTTTCTCGCCGCCGCCGCGCAGCAGCACAAAGTCACGCTCGGTGTCTTCATCGAGATGGACTGCGGCATGGGCCGCACCGGCATCGTGCCCGGGGACGCGGCGGCCTACCTCGTGCATGTCATCAAGGACACGCCGATGCTGCAATTCCGCGGCATCCACGCCTACGACGGCCACATTCACGATGAGGGCCTCGACGTGCGCCGCGAGCGCTGCGACGCCGCCTTCGAGCCCGTGCTGCAATTCCGCTGCCGTTTGCAGGGCGAGGGCATCGTGGTGAAGGAGTTCGTCGCCGGCGGCTCGCCCACCTTTGGCATCCATGCGGGCCACGCCGACCGCGCGCTCAGCCCCGGCACCACCGTGCTGTGGGATTTTGGTTATGGCGACAAATACCCCGCCGACCTGCCCTTCCAGCCCGCCGCCGTGCTGCTGGCCCGCGTCATCAGCAAGCCGGGCAAAAACCGCATCACGCTTGATCTCGGCCACAAGTCCGTCGCTCCGGAAAACCCGCATCCACGTGTCCGCTTCGAGGAACTGCCCGATGCAACACCGGTGATGCAAAGCGAGGAACATCTCGTGCTCGAAACCGAACGCGCCCACGAATTCGTCATCGGCCAGGCCCTGCACGGCATCCCGCGCCACGTCTGTCCCACTGTCTCCATGCACGGCGAGGCCTACGTCGTCACAGGCGGCAAAACAACCGAACGCTGGCCCATCACGGCGCGGAACCGGCTGATCACGGTGTGAAGAAAAACACGAAATCCCATGAACCACTGGCTGCTCAAATCCGAACCGGATGTCTTTTCCTTCAAGCATCTGAAGGCGCGCGCGAAGAAAACGGAGCCGTGGAACGGCGTGCGGAATTATCAGGTGCGGAACATGATGCGGGATCAGATGCAGGTGGGTGATCTCGGCTTCTTTTATCACTCGAGCTGCGAAGTGCCGGGCATCGCGGGCGTGGTGAAGATCGTGAAGGAGGCGTATGCCGACCCGACGCAGTTTGATCCGGCCTCGGAGTATTTCGACAAGGGCAGCAAGCGCGAGGAGCCGCGCTGGCTGATGGTGGATGTGAAATGGGAGGCGGATTTCAAAACCTTCGTCACACTCGACATGCTGCGCACGGATTCAAAACTGGCGGACATGCTCATTCTGCGTCGCGGGAACCGGCTTTCCATCACGCCGGTGGAGCCGAAGCACTGGGAGCGCATCTGCAAGCTGGGCGGGCTGGCAGCCTGACCAGGTTCCCGTTCACGATTTTTTGCCGCCTTTGATGAATTCCTCGCGGCTCAGCGTGCCGCTGCCGTCCGTGTCGAATTTCGGGAAGCGCTTCGGCGCTTCGTCAGGGTCGGGCTGGTGGAGCAGGAATTCTTCACGGGTGAGCTTGCCGTCTTTGTCCTTGTCGCGTTGATCGAACATCTTGCCGCGGTCCTGGGCAGGTTTTTGTACCCCCGCCTTTTTCGATCCGTCCTTGCCGCTGAACTGCGGCCTGGCCTCGGGATGCGTGGCCAGCAGTTTGCGCAGCCCGGCGACGACTCCGGGCTGCTCTGCGGCGAGGTTTTTTGTCTCGGCAGGATCAGCCTCGTAGTCGTAGAGTTCGAGAACTGCGCTCTCCGCAGGCTCGCCGGGCTTTTTCCATTCCACAAGGCGGTGGCGTGCCGTGCGGATGGCACGGCCGATCAGTCCTCCGCCGCGCGGATAGACGTGGATCGCATGATCGCGCACGGTGGTGGCTGGATTCTTCAAAACGGAGGCGAAGCTGCGCCCGTCCCCCTGTTTCGGCGCCGGCAGACCGGTGAGCTCGGCGAGCGTGGGATAGATGTCGCACGACTCGACCAGCGCCTGAGTGCGCTGGCCGCCGCTGATGCCGGGCGCGGCCATGATCACGGGAATATGCGCCGCCTGCTCGTAGTTCGTGTGTTTACACCACATGCCATGGTCGCCGAGATGCCAGCCGTGGTCGCCCCAGAGCACGATGATGGTGTTTCCGGCGAAACCGTTCGCTTCGAGCGCGTCGAGCACGCGGCCAAGCTGCGCGTCCATGTAGCTGGTGGCGGCGTGGTAGCCGTGGATGAGATGGCGCGCCTGCTCCTCCGTCAGCGAGCCTTTTTCCGGCATGTCTTTGTATTGGCGAAGCTCTCCCCAGCCCGACGGCGCGAACTCCGGCGCGCCTTCCGGGGCCTTTTGCAGCTCCGGCAGCTTGAAGGACGCAGGATCGTACATGTCCCAGTATTTTTTCGGTGCGACGAATGGCAGGTGCGGCTTCAAAAAACCGACGGCGAGGAAAAACGGCTCGTCCGGCTTCGCCTTGGCTGCTTCGAGCCGTTTGACGGCCTCGTCAGCGATCATACCATCGCCGTAGCGATTGTCGGGAACGTCGGCGTTTTCGGTGGGTGCGCCGCGTGGCAGTTTCCAGGCTTCTTTCTTGTTCTCGAACAACGCCTGCTCGCGTGTCGATTCCGGCGGATTGTTTTCCTTCAGCGCGTAGCTGATCGTCCTCGGGCTGAAGTGCGGCACGCTCCAGGTGGCCTCGTCATTCACATTGCCGTGGCCGACGTGGAAGATCTTCCCGGCGCCCTCGGCGCGGTAGCCGTTCTCCTTGAAGTGCTGCGGCAGCGTCACGGCCTGCGGCATGCTTTTGCGGAAGTTCGTGCCCAGATCGTAAATCCCCAGCGATTGCGGCCGCAGGCCGGTGAGCAGCGCATTGCGCGACGGCGAGCACACGGCCTGGTTGCAATACGCCTTCTCAAACAGCACGCCGCGCGCCGCGAGGCGGTCGATGTTCGGCGATCTGACCATTTTGTCGCCATAGCAGCCGAGCAGCGGCTTCAAATCGTCCACGCAAACGAGCAGGACGTTCGGTCTGGGCGCGGCGAGGAGCGAGGAGCCAAGAATCAGGAAAAGGGAGGCGGTGCTGCGGAACATGGCCCCTGAAACGCGAAGGCCGCCGGCATCTTGCCAGCAGCTGCCGCTGTCCTGCGCCGTCGGCTTCGACGACCTCGTGAGAGATTTCCCCTCCAGCGTCGGTTTTCTCCGCCGACTTACAGCATGACCGCCGCTATTTTCCTTCTCGCAGCCTCGATTTCCGCCGCCGCCGACGCGCCGCCGAAGATCGTGAACACATTCCTCGGCAAATACTGCCTGGAGTGCCATGACGCGGATGTGCAGAAGGGCGACCGCTCATTTGAAGAGTTCGTGCTGCCGTTGAAGTCGGTGCCTGACCTCATCGAGGCACGCGACATCATCGACCAGCTCACGCTGAAGGAAATGCCGCCGAAAAAGGCCGACCAGCCGAAGGACGACGAACGTCTCGCCATGATCCGGGCGCTGCGGGAGGGCACCGTGACCGCGTATGGCAAGTTTCAGAGCACCGGCAGTCGCACCGTCATGCGCCGTCTCTCCAGCCGCGAATATGAAAACACGCTCGCCGTGTTGTTTGGCCGCCGCGTGGACACGCTGGGCCTCACGGCTGATTTTCCGAAGGAGAAGACCACGGAGCACATGGACACGATCGGCAAGTCTCTCGTGACCTCCGGCTTCCTCGTCGATCAATATTTCCATTCCGCCAACCGACTCGTCGAGACGCGGCTCGGCAAACCGGCCACACCGGCGAAGGACTGGAGGTTCAACAGCCACTTCGTGCAATACGAGGAGCTGCAAGGCCCGCACAAAGCCGCCTTCAACTACCGCTACCTCAATCTCTACGAACAGCCGAACACCGACACACGCCAGGGCGGTTACGGCCACATCGAGGACTTCAAGCAGGGCGTGCCTGTCTCCGGCCTCTACGATCTCGAAGTCGAGGCCGCCGCGATGCATCGCGACACACATTACGATCCCGCCATCTTCGGCATCGACCTTTCCGAGCCCTTCATCCTCGGCGTCGTGCCCGGTGATGTCACCAAAGGCCACATCCATTATCCGCAGGCCATCGAGCCCGTGCTCGCCACCGCCGTGGTGCCGGACAACACGCCGACGTGGCTCAAATTCCGCGTCTGGCTCGAAGCAGGCCAGACACCGCGCTTCATCTTCCCCAACGGCCCGTATGAATCCCGCGCCTCCGTCATCCAGGTGAACAAAAAGTACAAACATGAGTTCAAGGACCAGCTCACAAAGCTCGATGTGAGCCGCACCACGCTGCTGCGCGAGGGCAAGCTGCCGCACATCCGCATCAGCGAGATCAAGCTCCACGGCCCCCTGCCTGAAAACCACGGCAGCGCGGAGGAGGTGGCCGTTTTCGGCAAAGACGGCTTCGTGGAGGCCAAAGCGCTCGATCAACTCCATGCCTTCGCCGGAAAAGCCTATCGCCGTCCGCTCACCGATGCCGACCGCCAGCCGATTCGCGCGCTTTATGAGAAACGCATCGCGGAAAAAGTCACGCCGCGTCAGGCCGCGCTCGATGCGCTCAAGTTGATCCTTTGCTCGCCGAGCTTCCTCTACCTCAGCGAGATCACCGAAGAGAAGGAAAAGGTGCTCAAGCCCTACGACCTCGCCACACGTCTCTCGTATGCGCTTTGGGCCGCGCCACCGGATGATGCGCTGCTGGCCGCCGCGAAGTCCGGCAAGCTCACCACCGACGCCGAGCTCAAAAAGCAGATCCAGCGCATGCTCGCCGATGAACGCATCGAAGGCTTCGTGAACGGCTTCCTCGATAGCTGGCTGAATCTGCGAGACCTCGGCAGCCAGCCGCCGCCGCGTGAAAATTTCCGTTCCTACTATGCCGAGGACCTGCCCGCTTCGATGAAAGCGGAGGCGCGGCTTTTTTTCCGCGATCTGCTCAAGAACAACGGCTCCGCAGTCCGGTTCATCGACGGCGAATACAGCTTCGTGGACAAGAAGCTCGCCAAACTCTACGAGCTGCCGGAGAAGGACAAACTGCGCCTTGCCGATGGTTTTCAAAAAATCAGCCTCAAGGGCAACAACCACCGCGGCGGCCTGCTCGGCATGGCCGCCGTGCTCACCGTCAGTGCGAACGGCGTCGAGACCTCACCCGTGACACGCGGCGTGTGGGTCACGGAGAACTTCCTCGGCACCCCGCCGCCTCCGCCGCCAGATGTCGTGCCCGCCATTGATCCTGATGTGACCGGCGCCACCACCATCCGCGAGCGCCTGGCCAAACACAGCGCCGACCGAGCCTGCGCCGAGTGCCACCGGAAGATCGACCCGTTCGGCTTCAGCCTGGAGGCGTATGACCCTGTGGGCCGCTGGCGCAAAACCTATCCCAAGCCCAGAAACGCGAAGGAAGCCGCAAAGATCGACACCGCTGGCGAATTCAATTCCGGCGAGACTTATGCCGACTTCGCCGGCTTCAAGAAAGTCATCCGTGATACCCGCGCCGACCTATTCACCCGCCATCTCATCCGCCAGCTCCTCACCTACACCACCGGCCGCACCATGGAGCTCAGCGACGACCTCCCCATCGACCGCCTCCTCGAAAAAGTGAAGCAGCAAGGCCTCGGCCTGCACACACTGATGGTCGGGTGTCTGATGAGCGAGGTGTTCCGGTCACGATAGCAGCACATCCTCATCACGGCGCGTGTTGTGCGCGGCATTCGTGTCAAAATGAAAAAGGCAGGCCCGCGGGCCTGCCTTTGACGGTGAATGACAGCGGGGGTGATCACTTCACGATGCCGAGCAGCTCGACCTCGAAGATGAGCGCCTCGTTCGGGCCGATGTCGCCGCCCGCGCCCTGTTCGCCGTAGGCGAGCTGGGAAGGAATGAAAATTTTCCACTTGGAGCCGACGGGCATGAGCTGCAGCGCCTCGGTCCAGCCTTTGATGACTTCCTGCACGCCGAAGGTGATGGGCATGCCGCGCTCGACGGAACTGTCGAACACTTTGCCGTCGATGAGCGTGCCGTGGTAGTGGACGTTCACCTTGTCAGTGGCGGCGGGCTTGGGTCCGTCGCCGGCCTTGATGATTTCATACTGCAGGCCGCTGGCGGTGGTGGTCACGCCTTTTTTCTTGCCGTTTTCGGCGAGGAATTTGTCGCCTTTGCTCTTGGCCTCCTGGCCACGCGTGGCGGCCTTGGCCTGCATGCTGGCCTCAAATGCCTGCATGGCGGCCATGAGCTCCTCCTGGGAATACTTGGGTTTTTCACCGGAGATGGCGGCCTTGATGGCCTCCGTGAGCGAGGCGATGTCGATGGCGACACCCTGCTCCTTGAATTGTCCACCCATGTTGAGGCCGATGAAGTAGCTGACTTTGTCCATGGGCACGGTGGCGGGAGCCTTGGCAGGCTCGGCCCCCTGCGTCGGCTTGACCTCCTGGGCTTGGATGGTGGAGAAAGCCGCGATCGCGGCGCAGAGAAGGACAGTGGTGGGTTTCATAGAGGAGAGGGCGCGGAGACTACGCGTGCGGGATGTGCGGTCAATCAAAGCCTTGGGCGGGTGGGAAAAAGCCGTTTGACCCCGCCTAGGCCATGAACCACTATCGCCGCCCCTCAAACCAGACACCATCATGCCTGCCAAAATCTACACTGAAAAAGACGCCAGCCTTGCCCCGCTGAAAGGCAAGACTTGCGCCGTCATCGGCTTCGGCTCCCAAGGCCACGCCCACGCCCTGAACCTCAAGGAGAGCGGCGTCAAAGTCATCATCGGCCTCTACCCGGGCTCCAAGAGCCGCAAGGTGGCTGAGGAG
>JAEUHJ010000191.1 GCA_016795375.1 Verrucomicrobiaceae bacterium | reverse complement strand
TTCAAAGGCAGCTACGTCCCGCACGTCATCGAACCCTCCGCCGGTCTCGACCGCATGGCGCTCGCCGTCATCGCCAAGGCCTTCAGCGAGACCGAAAAGGTCGATGAGAAGGGCAAGAAGGAAGTCATCACCGTCCTGCGCCTCCATCCGCGTGTCGCCCCGATCAAAGTCGGCGTCTTCCCGCTGCTCAAGAACAAACCTGAACTTGTCGCCAAGGCCCGCGAGGTCTATGCGCTGCTCAAGAGGCACATGAACTGCTTCTACGACGAAACCGCCTCCATCGGCCGCCGCTACGCCCGCCAAGACGAAGTCGGCACGCCCTTCGGCGTCACCATCGACTTTGAAACCTGCGGCGAAAAAGGCCCCGAACTCCAAGACACCGTCACCCTCCGCCACCGTGACAGCGGCGAGCAGGAACGCGTGAAGATCAGCGACCTGCTCGGGAAGCTGCTGCCGCTGGTGTCGTGATGCGGTTGTTCTGCAAAACGTGCTGGAAGTCATTGGCTGGGTGCAAGCGACCCAATCCGTTCCGCTGGCTGGACGGCTTGGGTGTGTTTTAGACATTGCACTCCAAACCAAGCGCGCCCCTTGCTTCCGGCCTGCGCACTTTACCTCAAACCTTCGCCTTTCCTACGGGATGGCTGTGAGGAAAAATCAAGAAACGACACGCACGGGTACACAAGGCCGTCCGGTTTTGGCTGGTCTTGAGGGTCGTTTCCGCTAAGGAAGCGCTGAATAAAACCACAGAGGCACGATGGACGTAGATAAGAACTGTTGGGAATCAACCTCTGCGCTCATCGTGTCTCTGTGGTTGATGAATTGTTCAGTGTTCCCTAAAACAACCTCTCGCCTTATCCTCCCACCGCATGAAACGCTACGCCATCGGCATCGACTACGGCACGAATTCCTGCCGCTCCCTCCTCATTGACCTGGAGGACGGCGCAGAGGCGGGGTCGGCGGTTTTTCATTATCCAAGCGGGGAGATGGGCATCCTGCTGGATGCGAAGGATCCGCAGGTGGCACGGCAACATCCGCAGGATTACCTCGACGGGCTGGAGTGCGTGGTGCTGGGCGCCCTGGCGCAGGCGCGGGAGAGGGTGGCGGATTTTGACGCCGCGCAGGTCGTGGGCATCGGTATCGACACGACGGGCAGCACGCCGGTACCGGTGAACGCGGAAGGCGCGCCGCTGGGGTTGCTGCCGCAGTTCAAAGACAACCTCAATGCGATGGCGTGGCTGTGGAAGGATCACACCGCGCATGCGGAGGCGGCGGAGATCACGGAGCTGGGCCACGCCATGCGCCCGCAGTTCATGGCGAAGTGCGGCGGCATTTATTCCAGCGAGTGGTTCTGGAGCAAAATCCTGCGCCTGCGCCGGGTGGACACTGCGGTGTTCGAGGCCGCGTTCAGTTTCGTGGAGCATTGCGACTGGATTCCCGCTGTTTTGACCGGTGACACGAATCCGCTGAGGCTGAAACGTGGCGTGTGCGCCGCCGGACACAAGGCGATGTTCAGCGCCGGGTGGGGAGGGCTGCCGGACAAGGAATTTCTTTCCAAACTCGACCCGCAGCTCGCTGATCTGCGTGACCGCCTTTATTCCGAAGCGCACACGGCGGACACAAAGGCGGGCGGCTTGTGCGCGGAGTGGGCGGGGCGTCTCGGCCTGCCGGAAGGCACGGCGGTGGGTGTGGGTGCCTTCGACGCGCACACCGGCGCGGTGGGCGCGGGCGTCAAGGAGGGCACGCTGGTGAAAATCCTCGGCACCAGCACCTGCGACCTGATGGTTTCGCCGGCGGACAGGCCGCTGGCGGACATCCCCGGCGTGTGCGGCATCGTGAAGGGCAGCATTTTGCCCGGCTATTTCGGCATCGAGGCCGGGCAGAGCGCGGTGGGTGATTTGTTCCTGTGGCTCGTCAATCACCTCGTGCCCGACAGCTATGGCAAAACGGCGGGGGAGAAGTTCGCGAACATGGAGAAGGCCATGGAGGGCCGGAAACCGGGTGCGACGGGCCTGCTGGCGCTGGATTGGAACAACGGCAACCGCACGGTCCTGGTGGATGCGCGCCTCACCGGCCTGCTGCTGGGCCAGACGCTGCACACGCAGGCGTATGAGATTTACCGCGCCTACATTGAAGCGACGGCGTTCGGGGCGCTGACGATCATCCAGCGCGTGGAGGAACATGGCGTGAAGATCGGGGAGATCATCACCACGGGCGGACTCGCCCTCAAGAATGCCACGCTGATGCAAATCTATGCCGACGTTCTCAACAGGCCGATGAAGGTGAGCCGCAGCGAGCAGACCTGCGCGCTGGGCGCGGCCATCCTCGGCGCCGCCGCCGCCGGGGCGGGAAGCTGGCAGGAGCTGCAGGCCAAAGTCACTGCGGTCCGCGAGAAGGTGTATCACCCGGTTCCGGAAAACGCGACCGTCTATCGCGAGCTGCATGCCCTCTACCACGAGCTGCATGATGCCTTTGGCACGGCGGCGTGGAGCGGGCGGCTGGATCATGTGATGAAGCAGCTCCTGGACCTGCGCGCGCGGCAGCGGTGAGGCGGCGTCTCAGCGCCACCAGGGCGGCAGGTCGCTCATGGTTTCCTTGAGGATGCCGCGGATGATCAGGCGCTCGCCGGGCTGGAGATGTGAGTGGCGGGCGTCGGGCTGGTCGCGCAGGTGGAGGGCCATGTGATAATAAACGCGCTCCTTCAGCTCCTTCGGTGCCTCCTTCCAGGTGTCGGTGTAGAGCATGTAGCTGCAGCGGTGTTTGAAGATGCGGGTTTTCAGGTCGAGGTCCTTGAGGGAGAAGCCGTCCTTGGTGGCACGGCGGTCGCCGAGGAAATCCCGTGTGTAGGCCGGGTCGCCGGTGATGCCTTTGGCGGGAAACTTCGCCTCGTCGGCGAAGGTGATGTAGCGGGCGAGTTCCTGGGCGATCTCCTCGATCTCCGCCTTCGCGGCGGCCGCAGCCGGGCCTTGGTTCTCGTGCTTGAGCTGGCGCATCGTGTAGATGGCATGGACCAGGCGGTTTTCAAAGCCGAGCTGATGCTCGTGGATGAGGTGCGGCAGGATGTCGCTGGTGGGCAGCAGATGCAGGCTGAGGTCGGAGTACTGGCCGGGGTTCACAGGGACGATCTCGTTCTTGCCGTTGGTGGGGATGCCCATGACGTTGGCCTTGTGGCCGGTGAGGTTGTGACCGCCGGTGAGATGCCAGCCGCCGAAGCGGAGTTCCAGCGGGATTTGATGACCCTGCACGTCGCGGCGGTAGGTTTCCAGGCTGGATCCGGCGCGGGAGACGAGGAGTGACTCGGCGATGAGGCCCGGCAGGCGGCGCGTGGCGTTGCCCGCGTGGCAGTTCATACATTTGGCAGAGCGCTGGACATCAGGCGCCGGTCCGCCTGGGCGCAGGCGGTTGAAGACATAAAACATCGGCCCCATCACGGGATCTGCGGCGATGATCTCCACCAGTCCGCCGGGAACCCAGCCGAGGTAGGTGTCCTCGTTGAAATAGAGCGCGCGCGGATTGCGCGGATTGATGATCTCGCTCTGCAAGGAGCTGGCGGAAAAGACCATGATCTGCGAACTGACCGGAATGTTGAGCTCTTTGAGCAGGCTGGCCAGGAATGCCTTGTCGCTGCTGGTGTCGAACCGCACCTCCCCCTTGAGCGCCTTTTGCTGCAACCGGGCGAAGCGATCCTGCGGCTGCCAGTCGAGGTAGTTATGCGGCGGGGCGCGGAAGTCGATGACGCGCGGCTCTTGCGCCTCCGCGGCCATGAGGGCGGCGGAGAAGGCGGGATATGCCAGCAACAGCAGGAATGAAAAACGCATGGCCTCTTATACGCCGCCCAGTCTGCTCAAATCGCAGGGGAACGCCACCGGCTTCTGCGGCTGCCGGGGCATCCTGCCGGATGCGGGCGCAATCATCTTGAAACGCCCGGTGTCCTGCGGCATGGACTCGGCCCCCTACATCCCGCCATGTCCGCCGAACGCAAGACCCTCGAAGAACGCGCCCAGATGTCCGACATCGACCGTCTGCGCCACTCCTGTGCCCATGTGATGGCCACCGCCATCCTGAAGCTGTGGCCCAACGCCCAGTTCGCCTATGGCCCGCCGGTGGAGAACGGCTTCTACTACGACTTCGACCTGCCGGACCACCGCATCACGCCGGATGACTTCGAGAAGATCGAGGCGGAGATGAAGAAGATCGCGAAGGACAACCAGAAGTTCGAGTGGAAGGGCGTCACCCGCGAGGAAGCCATCGCGCTGGCGAAGTCCGGCCGCCTCGGCGGCCTCACGGAGCGTCCGGGCAATCCCAGCACCTTCAAACTCGACCTGCTGGAAAAAATTCCCGAAGGCGAGCAGATCAGCACCTTCACCAACGGCGATTTCATCGACCTCTGCGCCGGACCGCATGTCGGCTACACCTCGAAGTGCAAGAACGTGAAGCTGATGTCGGTCAGCTCGTCCTTCTACATGGGCGACGAGACGAAGCCGCAGCTCCAGCGCCTCTACGGCACCGCCTTCCCGACGAAGGAAGAACTCGACGCGCACCT
>JAEUHJ010000235.1 GCA_016795375.1 Verrucomicrobiaceae bacterium | reverse complement strand
TCGGCACGGCCTTGCCCGCCTCGTCCATCACCATGATGTTGCCGGGCTTGATGTCGCGGTGGATGATCCCTTTCTGGTGCGCGTGGTTCACCGCGCGGCAGACGGGGATGAACAACGCCAGCCGCTGGCGCAGGTCGAGGTCATTCTGCTTGCAGTAGCTGGTGATGGAGCGGCCCTTCACCATCTCCATCACAAAATAAGGCGCGCCGATGTCCGTCTCGCCCGCGTCGAGGATGCGCGCGATGTTCGGATGCTCCATGATGGCAAGCGTGCGCTGCTCGATGGCGAAACGGCCCAGGATGTCCGCCGAAGTCACGCCCGCCTTCACGATCTTGATCGCTACGATGCGGTGGATCGGCTTCACCTGCTCCGCGCGGTAAACGACACCGAAGCCGCCTTCGCCCAGCTTGTCGAGCAGGCGGTAGCGGTCGCCGATCCAGCCGTCGTTGCCTGTGAGCGACTCCATGTGCGAACGCGGCTTCGTCGTGGCACCCATCGAGGCCATGGAAGATGCCGTCGCGGCTGGCAGTCCGCCGTGGCTGGGCATCGTGGCCGCGCCGGGCAGAGTCGGCTGGATGGTGGGCTGCTTGTGCGTCGGAATCGCGATGGTGCGGTCTTCCGGCCCGAGGGTGATGTTTCCAGTGTCTCCCAGGGAGGGCGGCTGCTTCATGCCCATCGTGGCCGCCGGCAGGCTGCGGCTTGGATTTGGCACAGCGATGGTCATGTCCTCCGGACCCAGTGTGACATTGCCGGCGGGGGTGTCTGCCGGAGGCTGTTGTGGCGCGCCCAGGGTGGGCGGCGGCTGGCCTTTTTTGAGGTTCGGCACAGCGATGGTCACATCCTCCGGCCCCAGCGTGACATTGCCGGTGTCAAAGGACGGCTGTTCCTTGGCATCGGCGGGCGGCGGAGAATCCGGGTTCGGTGTCACGGCGGAAAAAGGAAAATTCAGCCGCACTGTTTCAGATAACCGCCTCCCCGGCAAGCCTTGTGAGATGGTGGAACGGAAAAGTCAGAAGGCATTTTCCGCGCCTGGAGATTCATTCCATGTGCAACCAGCGCCCATCGTGTCCGCCTTGCAACACCCCGCTTGCCTTTGAGACTCATCCCTTTAGTGTCGCCGCCCCCACATGGCCAAGACCAAAGACACATCTGCCTCCCCCGCCGCGCATGCTTCGGCCCCGATCAATCAGAAGCTCACGGCGGGTGACAAAGTGAACCTCTACCGCCAGATGGTGCGCATCCGCCGGTTTGAGCAGGAGTCGCTGCGCCATTACCAAGCGGGCCGGATGGGTGGCTTCCTCCACCTTTACATCAGCCAGGAATCGGTGGCGGTGGGCACGGTTTCCGTGATGGGGCCGAACGATCACGTCATCACCGCCTACCGCGACCACGGTCACGCTCTGGCGGTCGGCATGGGCATGAACGAGTGCATGGCGGAACTCTTCGGCAAAGCGACAGGCTGCTCCCGCGGCAAGGGCGGTTCGATGCACTACTTCGCGCCAGACAAAAATTACTGGGGCGGCCACGGCATCGTCGCCGGGCAGACGCCGCTCGGACTCGGTCTCGCCTATGGTCTGAAATATCGCGGCATCAAGGGCGCGGCGCTGTGCTTCCTCGGCGATGGCGCGGTGAACCAGGGTGCCTTCCACGAATCGCTCAATCTGGCCGAGCTGTGGGATCTGCCGGTCATTTATATGATCGAGAACAACGGCTACTCCATGGGCACCAGCCAGAAGCGTTCGTCCGCCTACACCGACTTCCTCGCCAAGCGCGCCGAAGGCTACGGCATGGCCTGGGAGCAGTTCAACGGCGAGGACGTGTATGAAGTGCGTGCCGGAGTCGGCAAGGCCATCGAGCGCGCGCACAACGAATCGAAGCCCAGCATCCTCGAAATCGCCACCTACCGCTGGGAAGGCCATTCCGTGGCCGACGCGAACAAGTTCAAATACCGCACGAAGGAGGAAGTCGAGAAATTTCAAAACGACCACGACCCGATCCAGGTGTGGAAGCGCAACCTGCTCAACGAAGGCGTCGCCACCGAGGATGAGCTGAAGAAGATCGACAAAGAAGCGCAAAAAGAGGCCGAGGAGTCAGCCGAGTTCGCCAAATCAAGCCCCTACCCGGAGCCTGAAACCATCTTTGAAGACGTGTATTGGGAGGTGGACCACAAGACCGAAGCGGGCCAGACCGGGCGGCATTTCTTCAACGACTGATCATTTGACCCCGGATGCGGGGTCCGCCCGTGCGCTCACGATCACCGCATGTTTGTCATAGGTTGCCCTGGCATCGACCAGCTCGGTCATGTAGTTCAGCACCTCGGTCAACGGGACATTTGAGAGAGACAGATTGAGCTTGCGCTGCCCCAGCTCAACTCCCTTCACGATCACATTCGGGGACACCTTGCCGCCCGTGGCATTTTTCGACAGTGCGCGCAAAGCGTCGAGCGCCTCGGTGAACGTCACATCCCGCATCTCCACCTTCGGCAGAATCACGGCGGCGTATTGTTGTTTGAGCGTGTTTTCCACGGGTTTGTGATTCGCGTGGATGAAGGCCAGCATGTTCGCCGTCTCCTGGTGTTTCGGATTCGCGGCGGCCACGCGGCTGAGGAGCTCCCGCGCCTTGTCCATGTCACCTTTGTAAAATGCCGCGCGTCCCTGCTGGAACAGCGCGTTCAGATCTTCCGCATGCGCGGAGGTCGCGGCAGAGGCGGCCGTGATGACAATCATCATTATCCGGAACAAATGGGTTTTCATAGGAGGGCTGGGCTGGGCTGGTCATGATTTCATCAAATCTGCTTTGGCAAGTCAAGACCGCGGCGCCGTGAAACTTGATGCCGGGCGCATCCTGCTCCATCGGTGGGCGATGCCGCCGCCGAAAAAAACCGCCGCCAGCCAGGTGAATGTCATCCTTGGCAGCGATGAGGCGCGCGTGAAGGAGGCCGCGCTCAGGCTCGTGCGCAGCCTCACACCACCGGACGCGGGTGATTTCAGCAACGACATCATCGACGGCACCGCTGACAACGCGGAGCACGCCGGCACGATCTGCTCAAATGTGTGCATGGCCTTGCAAACACTGCCCTTCTTCGGCGGCACCAAAGTCGTGTGGCTCAAGAGCGCCAACTTCCTCGGCGACTCCGGCCCCGGCCGCGGCCAGGACGCGGTGAACGGTTTCGAGCGCATCCTGGATGTCGCCGAAAGCGGACTCGGCAGCGACGTGCGTTTCGTCATCAGCGCCACCACGATCGACAAACGCCGCAGCGCCTACAAGCGCATCTCCAAGATCGCCAACATCGAAGTCTTCGACAAACCTGATACCTCGCGTGCGGGATGGGAGGTCGCCGTGCTTGCCGACGCCTCGCGCAAAGTGAAAACGATGGGCATCACGTTTGAAAGCGGCGCGCTCGAGCTCCTCGTGCAGATGGCGGGCGATGACACGCGGCAGATGGAGAACGAACTCGAAAAAATCGACCTCTATCTCGGCGAACGCCGCCGCGCCGGACTCAAAACGGTGCAGGGCCTCGTTTCCATGAGCCGCGCCGGCGTGCTGTGGGATCTCGGCAACGCCATCGGCAAACGCGATCTGCCGCGCGCGCTCGAACTCCTCGGCACGCTCATGTATCAGGGGCAGAACGCCATCGGGCTGCTGCTCGCCGCGGTCGTTCCGCGTGTGCGCAGCCTGCTGCTCATCAAAGACCTCGGCTCGCGTTACAAGCTGAACAAATTCAACTATCAGGGCTTCTGCACCTCGCTCGAAGGCCTTCCCTCGACCGCCACCGGTCATCTGCCGCGCAAAAAAGACGGCACCGGCTTCAATGCGTATCCGCTCTTCCTCGCGCTGCCGGAAACAGGCAATTTCACGCTCGATGAACTCCACGCCGCCTACAAAGCCTGCCTCGCCGCGAACGTGAAACTCGTCACCACCTCGCTGGACTCCAAGCTCGTGCTCGAACGCCTCCTCGTCGGCATGCTCTCCAAACCCCCGCGCTGAGCCGCTCATGTCCACCTCCCTCGTCCTCACCTGTCTCGGCATCGGCGTTTTGAGCGGCATCATCGCCGCGCTCTGCGGCGTCGGCGGCGGTGTCGTGATGGTGCCCGCGTTCGTGTTCTTCTTGAAGCTGGAGCAAAAAACCGCCGTCGCCACCTCGCTCGCCATCATCATTCCCACCGCTCTCATGGCCACCACGCAGAACGCGCGCTCCGGCTTCGTCGATTGGAAAGTCGCCGTCATCACCGCGATCTCCGCCTCCATCTTCGCCTACTTCGGCGCCGGCTGGCTGAAGGCCATGAGCAACGACACGCTGGCCCGCGTCTTCGGCATCATCCTCGTCGTCTTCGGCCTCCGCATGCTGCTGGTGGGCAAGGCGTGATCGCCTGATGCACGTTGTTCACGCTTTGGCGTGATGAGGTCTATGCCACGCCAAAGCGTGAACAACGTGCCCGGTCACCACATCAGCACATCGAGAAAAAACGCCACCACCATGCCCAGCGCCACGATCAGGCGCAGCACCAGGCCAACGCCCGTGCCCAGCAGCGATCCCCACGCCGACTTCGCCGCCGGTTGCAGCCGCTTCTTCGCAAAGATGAGCTCAAACGCCGCCCCCCCGAGCAACGGCCCCAGCACCAGGCCCAACGGCCCGAAGAACATCCCAACGATCCCGCCGATGAACACCCCGGTGATGCCCCAGCGGCTCGCCCCGAACCAGCGCGCACCCATCGCACCGCTTGCCAGATCGACGACGTAGGACAGCACCAGTCCCAGTGACAGCGCCACAACTCCCCACATGCTCATGCCCGCCTCCGGCAGCAGCACGGTATGAATGATTCCTGCGGCAAAAATGAGCAGCGGCCCCGGCAGAAACGGCACCACTGAACCGATGATGCCCACGATCAACAAGCAGATCGTCAGCGACCACACGCCCAGCGCATCCCACGGCATCGCGGTGAAGAAATGCGTCGTCACATTCCAGGCGTTGGTGAGCCAGTCCATCATCAAACAGGAGTTAAAACGCGAATGAGCACAAATTCCCGCGAATGAACACGAATCCAATCCGGACATGCTTGATTCGTGAACATTCGCGCTGATTCGCGGCCATTCGAGCTGATTCGCGGCCATTCGCGTTGAGTTCATTGAGAAATTGATTCGTCATTTCATTCATCACACCACCGCGTTTTCGTTTCCACCGGCTCACGCCTGCCTTGCGGCCAGTTCAGTCCCACACGCGGCCAGCCGAGGTAAATCAAGCCCACGCAGCGATCTTCCGCGCCAATTTGCAGCCACTCCGCGAACTCACGCGTGCTGAGAACCGGCGGTGATGACCAGTAGCAGCCCAATCCGGCCGCCGTCGCCGAAAGCTGGAGGTTTTGCAGCGCGCAGGCCACCGCCTCGACTTCCTCGACCTCCGGAATCTTCGCGCCTCCGCGTCGTTCCATCACACACGCGATCACCACGGGCGCGATGAGCGGGCTCTCGCCCATTTTCCTCAACTTGTCCTCGCGGAACTCGCTTGCGGGCGTTGTCTCGCGATAAATTTCCTGCATCGCCCCCGCCAGCCGCTGCCGCGCCGCGCCTTGATGCACCAGAAACTTCCACGGCTCCGTCAACCCATGCGTCGGCGCCCACGTCGCGTCTTCAAGGATCTTCGTCAGCAACGCACGCTCCACCGCCCGCGCCGCATCCATGTCCACCGGCTTGATCGAACGCCGATGGCGGATCAACGCGCTGATTTGTTCGTGCGTGGCGATGTCAGACATGCGCGCGAGTCATGCGGCCTGCGGCTCCGGCTGTCAAGGCAGCCGCCTTCTCAACATGCATCGTCTGCTCGAAACATTTTCATTGTGATCCGGCGGCTTGAGCGCTTGAATGCGTGCCATGTTCGCCGCCGCACGCTGGTTGATGGTGCTGGGCCTGATGGTTTCCATCGGGCTGCATACTGTCGTCATCCAGTCCGCCGCGTGGGCTGGAATGCTGGTTTCCTACAGCATGGAGAAGGGCTCCGTCGCGCAGGCGGTGAGCGACACCTTTGACGGGGAGCATCCGTGCGAGCTGTGCAAACTGGCTCATCAGGCGGAAACTGCGGCTGCTGATGACAAGCAGACGCCAAAGGTCGATGGCAAGGTCAAAGTGCATCTCATCGCGGACGTCGCGGCGGCCATCATCATCAGCGGTCCGCCGCCGCCCGTTTTTGCCACCGCCGCTGACGTGCGGCTTTGCGTTTTGAATCACACGCCGGACACCCCTCCGCCACGGCGGCGACTGGCCTGAAGCGCGAACACACGCCTGCATCGCGTGGTCGTGTCTGATTTCGTGCCAGGCCCACCTCCACAGAACGGCAGCATCGCGCCGCAGGCAGACGGGCCTGTGTGCTTCCACGCATGACTGCCGTGGAGGCTCTTTCTGGAGAGCAGAGCGACATGGCGTGAGCCGTGTCTTCCCCAGACGCCTCCGTCCGGCCGTTTTCCGGGCGGAGGCGGCAAATTCACGCTGGGGCTTTTGCGTCACCCTGGAGGCCGTCCCCCCCTCCGCCGCCGCGGCGTGGTTCCTTCTTCCGCATTTTTGTTTCATGAAACCCCTTTCAATATTTTTTCCGATCCTGCTCATCAGTGCCGCCTCCGCCCAGACTGCCGTCGGCAGTCCGGAGCTGGCGACCGAACTCGGCGAGGTCGTCATCACGGCCAATAAATCGCCATCCCTCACGGTTCCCAGCCTGGAGGAAAGAAAAGAGCAGCTCGCCCGGACGGTCCCCGGCGGTGTTGCCGTGGTCGATGCCGAGGACTACAAGCGCGGGCGCGTCAGCACGCTCAAGGACGCGCTCGACTTCGCCCCCGGTGTCCTCGTCCAGTCGCGCTTCGGCGCGGAGGAGTCGCGCCTGTCCATCCGTGGCAGCGGCATCCAGCGCACCTTCCACGGTCGCGGCATCTGGCTCATGCAGGACGGCATGCCGTTGAATCTCTCGGACGGCAGTTTCGACATGCAGGCGGTCGAGCCGCTCGCCTCGAACCATGTCGAAGTCCATCGCGGTGCGAACGCGCTGCAATACGGCGCGACGACACTCGGCGGCGCGGTCAATTTCATCTCGCAGACCGGCCACACGGCCAGTCGGCTCCAGGCGCGGCTTGAGACCGGCAGCTTCAACACCCGGCGCGCGCAGATCTCCTCCGGTTTCGTCAGCGGGGACATGGATGTATATGCCAGCATCAGCGCCGCGCAGACGGACGGCTTCCGCGACTACAGCGGGCAGGAAAGCCTGCGCGTGTCCGCCAACATCGGCGCAAAACTCAGTCCGAACCTCGAGAACCGCTTCTATCTCACCTGGGTGGACAGCCAATCACAGCTTCCCGGCGCGTTGACGAAAGCACAGATGGAGGCCAACGCGCAGCAGGCCAATGCCGTCAGCGTGGCGGGCAGGCAGCGCCGTGACTACCAGCTCCTCCGCCTTGCGAACAGGCTGGCCTATTCCGATGGCGACAACACGCTGGCCCTGTCCTTGTTCTGGTCGTGGAAGGATCTCGACCACCCGATCTTCCAGGTCATCGACCAACTCAGCAACGATCTGGGCTTCGATCTGCGTTATGACGGGCACAGCCGCCTTCTCGGCCTCGATCATGACCTGACCGCCGGCCTTGGATTCATGTATGGGAGCACCGAGGACAACCGCTTTGCCAACGTCGGCGGTGCGCGCGGCGCGCCGCTGGCGGTGAACCGCACGCAGTCGATGAACCTGAGCTTGTATTTTCAGGACCAGCTTCATCTCACGGACACCTTGTCATTCATCGTCGGATCCTCCGTCGTCTATGCGAATCGTGATTTGAACGAGGAGGTGATCTTCGGCCCCGACAACACCGACCGCCAGGAGTTCTGGGGCTTCAGCCCGAAACTCGGCCTGCTGTGGGACATCACACCGAAGTCACAGGTTTATTTCAATGCCAGCCGCAGCTTTGAGCCGCCGTCGTTCGGCGAATTGACCGCCATCGGCGCAGGCTTCCCATCCTTGGTCGCCTTGAAGCCGCAAACGGCGACAACTCTGGAATTCGGCACGCGTGGCGAGGCCGAGCGTGTTGCCTGGGACTTCAGCTACTACTACGCGTGGCTGGACGACGAGATGCTGACGCTCGGTGTGCCGGGCAATGCCACGCTGACCTCAAACGCCGGCCGCACGATCCACCAGGGGATCGAGTTTTCGCTCAATGCCGACCTGTGGCGCAACCTCGCCACCGCCTCGCAGGATAATTACGACCGTCTCGTGCTGCGGCAGAATTTCCTGTGGAATCATTTCAGCTTTGACGACTCCGCCGCTTTTGGCGACCGCCTGCTGCCGGGCATCCCCCCCTATTACTACCGCGCGGAGCTGCTGTATGAGCACCCCTGCGGCTTCTACTTCGGCCCGAATCTGGAATGGTCTCCGCACCGCTTCGCCGCCGACCTGGCTCGCACCACGTTCGCTGATCCTTACGCGCTGCTCGGCCTGAAGCTCGGTTTCAAGACCCGGAAAGGCGTTTCATTCTTCATCGAGGCGCGCAACCTCACCGACGCGACCCACTCACCCACCACCGGCGTCGTGCAAAATGCGCGGGCTCCTGGTGCGGGCGCCGTGTTTTTTCCCGGCGACGGCCGCGCCTTCTATGCCGGCGTGGAATTCAAATGGTAGCACCTCCCATCTCTCATCCTCCTCGTTTTCGTCTCATGTCACCCCGCCTCATCCGCAAACTCCATCGCTGGCTCGGCCTGGCCTTCAGCGTCTCCGTCCTCATCGCCTCCGGCAGCGGCATCATCCACAACGTCATGACGCGTACGCAGGCGCCGCCGCCGCAGGCGAAACCATCCGGCGGCGGCATGGACGTGGGTGCGATCACGCTCAGCGTCGCCGGGGCCGTCGCCAAACTGCCTGAGACGGATCCCAAAGTACAGGCCGTGAACCTGCGCGGCATCGGCGGCAGGCCGTGGTATCAAATCTACACGGAAGGCGCTCACGGTCCGCAATACGTCAGCGCTGTGGACGGCAGGGTCGATCCCGCGATGGACGAGGCCTACGCCGCCGAGATCGCGAAGAATTTCCTCGCTGGAGCCGAGGTGAGGAAGACCGGTTTCATCACCGCCTTCAACACGGAATACCTCAACATCTTCCGCATCCTGCCGGTGTATCGCTTCGACACCGGCGACGCGCTGCAGACACGCGTCTATGTCTCCACCACCACCGGCAGTGTCACGCGCCACACCGACAGGCAGCGCCAGTTCGAGGCCGCCATCTTCACGAACTTCCACAAGCTCGGCTTCATCCCGGACAAAAACCTGCGCGACCTCGTGCTCACCGTGCTCACGTCCGGCACCTTCCTCGTCGCCTGTCTCGGCGTCGCCCTCTTCGTTGCCACGCGGCCGAAGAACCGGTGACGGCCGCGTGCCTCACACCATTGGCAGCACTTTGCTCAGCACGAGCGTGACGAGCAGTCCGATCACCGAATCCGCAGTGAGCTGTACCGTCCAGGTGCGCAGGGTTTCCTTCTCGGTCATGCCGCTGAGGCGGTTCACCACCCAGAAGCCGCTGTCGTTCATCCAGGAGCAGAACATCGCGCCGAAGCCGATGGAGGTGAACAGATACACCGGGTGGCAGCCGAGCGCGCCGCCAGTGAGCATCGGCACCATGATCGATGACGTCGTCAGCATCGCCACGGTGGCCGATCCCTGTGCCACGCGCACCACGGCGGCGACGATCCAGCCCAGCAGCACCAGATTGAGGCTGTAACCCTGCGCCAATTCCTTCACCGCATCGCCCACACCCGCGCTGCGCAGCGCCAGGCCGAAGGCACCACCGGCGCTGGTGATGAGAATGATCATTCCTGCGGTTTCCAACGGCGGCCCCACGAGTTCCTCGATCTTCTTGAGTCCAAAACCGCGTTGCTTCGCCAGCACCCAAAGTGAAATCGCCGCGCCGATGAACAGCGCGATGTTCTTGTGCCCGATGAAATCCACCCAGGCGCGCACGGCGGCGAATCCATGCTCGCCGCCGAACAGATTCACCATCGCCACGCCCCAGCCTGCGCCGACTTCCGCGCCCTTGTGTGCCAGCTCGAACAACGTCGTCATGCTGATCAAAATGATCGGCAGGATGACCGGCGTCATGCTCCAGAAGAACGACGGCAGCTCGCTCTCCGGCTTCGCGCTCACGCCTTGCAGGTCGTCCAGCGACACGCCGCCCGTGGCGCGCAGCGGCACATCCGTGCGGCGGTTCAGCCACTTGCTGACCATGAAGCCGAAGGTGCAGGTGATCGCGCCGATGACGAGGCCGCCGATGATCGACTCTCCCACGTTCAGATGCAGATCCTCCACCACCGCCACCGGCCCGGGATGCGGCACTGTCATCGAATGCGTCACCGTGCCGCCGCAGCACACGGCGAGGATGTAGAGAGTGTAATCCTTCCCCGTGCGCATGCGCAGCGCCATCGCCAGCGGCGCCATCAGCATGAACATCGTGTCGAAGAAAATCGGCGCGCTCAGGATGAACGTGCTCCACAGCAGCGCCCAGCCCGCGTGCTTCTCACCGAAGAAAGCCAGGAAGCGGCGCACCACCTTGTCCGCGCCGCCACTTTCCATCAGGCACATGCCGATGATCGCCGCCAGCGCGATCGAGATCGCGATGTCTCGCGCCGTGTCGCCGAGTCCTTTGGAGACCATCTCCACCACGCCCACCATCGAGGACATTTTCGATGTGGAGCCGTTTTTCTGCACGATGTCCCACGACTCTTTGTTCGTCATTAGCCCTGCCAACATCGCCGCTAAGATCAGAGCCACAAACGCGTGCATGCGCAGCTTGCTGATACCGATGATGATGAAGGCAACGCTGACGGCGAGAACGACGAAAGGCCAGTAGCTGGCCGTGATTGCGGCGACGTGGAACATGGGCGCGATGCTGGCGGGCGCGGGCAATCACGTCAAGACATTCGACGATGGACATCCCTTGTGGCGACGCTTCTATCCGTCGCACATGAATCCCGCCCCGCTTCGCCTGCTGTTTGTGCTGCTCGTCCTCGTGGCGGGATGGTTCGGTGTCTCGCGGCTGGATTTCGATGTCGATCCGCTGAGCCTGCTGCCGCAGGAGCTGCCAGGCTTGCAGGGCACGCGTCTGCTGCGCGAACAAAAGCGCGACCTGCTTCTCATCGCCGTCCAGGCGGATGATCCGGCGCTGGTAGAGGTCACCGCGGACGCGCTGGCGGAACATCTCGCCACGAAACCGGAACTGTGCGCTCGCGTGCGCAGCAAATCGCTCCTTCAATCCGATCCCGCGATCATCGCCGAGGTTGTCGCTTATCTCTGGCTCAATGCACCGCCGCAGGAGGTGGCGAAATTCATCGCCTCGCTCGATCCCGCGACGCTGCCAGCGCTGTTGACGAAGGCGAAGGACACCGCTGGCACATCGCTCGACCTGCAAAGCGCCACGCTCAGCGGTTACGATCCGCTCGGACTCGCCAAAGGCGCGCTGCACTTCCTCAGCAACGGCGGCGACATGTCGAACCTCATGGGTGATGAGTTCAGCAGTGCTGATGGAACGTTGCGACTGCTATTTGTGACGCCGCCAAACAAAGCGCTGGCCGATTATCGCGCCGCGAGCGCCTGGCTCACGCAGATCAAAAGCGAAGTGCGCGAGAAATGGCTGCCACAGCAGAGCGAACTCGCCGGTGTGAAGATCGGCTTCACCGGCGATCCGGCATTCCAGGCGGAAATCGCCACGGGCATGGAAGGTGACATGCGACAGTCGATCGGCGCGGTCACCTTCATCGTCGGTTTTCTGTTCTGGCTGCTGCATCGCAGTGTGAAGCCATTGTTCTGGCTGCTGCTGGCGATCTTGTGCGCGAATCTTCTCACGCTCGGCACGGCGGGCGCGATCTATGGCTCTCTCAATGTGATGTCGATGGGCTTCGCGGCGATTCTGACCGGCTTGATCGAAGACTTCGGCGTCGTGGGCCTGCACATCGCGCGCGAGTATCCTGGCGAAGGATTTGCGGGCATCCGACGCCGTGCGTTGCCCGGCGTCGCGTGGTCGGCGGTCAGCATCGCGGGCGTGTTTGCCATGCTTGGTTTGAGCCAGCTTCCCGGCGTGGCCCAGCTTGGCGTTCTGTCTGCCCTTGGCGTTTTGATCGGCGTGGCGGTCATGCTGTTCGGATTTCTGCCGCTCGGCATGAAGGCGGGCAAGCTGGAGGAGCACCACGGCACCACACGCGTCGCGATGAAGATGCAGGGCATCATGGGCATGCTCGTGCTGGCCGCCTTGCTCGTCGCGACGGCTGCTTTGACCGTCAAAGGCCTGCCGCGCTTGGATTTCGGCTCCGCCGTGCTGCGTCCGGACAAGAGCGAGGCCTTCGATGTCTTCGAGGAAATCGAAAAACGCATGATGGACGCGAATGCCGAGCCCGGACGCAACATCCCCATCGTCTTCGCCGCGAAAGACGCCGCAACGATGCGCCAGAGCATGCTCGCGACGCAAAAGGCGCTGCGCAGCAATGAAGTCGAGACGCAGGTGCTGCCACTCGCGCTCGTTCCTGATGCGAATGCGCAACGATCCAATCTCAAAACGCTGCAAACCCTCGCGCAACGCGAAGACGAGCTGCGCAAAGCCGTTGATGCCGCCGGGTTCACCGATGTGGCCTTCACGCTCACGCAAAACGTGCTCAAGCAATGGCGTGAATGGTCCGCCGCAAACACGCCGCTGCCGCTTTGGCCGAAACCGGTCGTGCTGGAAAACCTCGGCGGCATCGTGTCGCAGCATCCGAAGCACGGTTTGATGGCCATCGGCACGGTTCGACTCGCGCAGGGTCGCACCTTGGAGAACGCGGCCGTTTTGCACGCGGTGGAACAGATTCCAGACGCGCATCCGGCAGGCTGGGCGTTCCTGCGCACCTCACTGGAGCCGCTGCTGAAGCGTGAAATCCTGCGCGTGTGCGTCCCCACCGTGATCATCGCGCTCATCCTGTTCCTCCTTGTGTTTCACGGCTGGCGGGAGCGTGTGCTGGCCTTCTTCGTGCTCGCGGCCAGCGGCTGGATCCTGCTCGGCGTCATGACGCTGTTCGATTTGCAATGGAACCTCATGAGTCTCGGCGCGGTGCCGCTTTGTCTTGGCCTCGGACTCGATTTCACCATTCATGTGATGCACGCCCTGCGTGAAGCCGGTGCCACGCGTGAAAGCGCGGCCTCACTCGGCCGTTCGCTGGCCTACTGCGGCCTCAGCACCGGGCTTGCCTTCGGCGCATTGGCCGCTGGCAGCAATCGAGGCCTCATCACCCTCGGCATGACCGCCATGACCGGTGTGCTGGCCGTCCTCATCACCGCCGCGTTCGCGCTGCCCTGGCTGTGGTTCCACCCGCGACGGCAGGGGAGGTGAGGATTTTGAGAGTCCGGTCATTCTCTCTCTGCGCGGGCATGAAAAAGCCGGACGCCTGCTGGCAGGCATCCGGCTCGGAGAAAGGAGAAGCGAGATTACTTCTCGAGGGCTTCCTTGGCGGCTTTCCAGCCGGAGATGCCGGCGGAGAGGTGCTTCACGTTGGTGTAGCCGAGCTCGTTGGCGGCCTTGGCGGCGGCTTTGTAAGCGCTGCAGGCCGGGCCGCCGCAGTAGGCGACGACGAGGGCACCCTTGTCAGAGGGGAGCACGCTGGCGAGGCTGTCTTTCTGCGCGGCAAAGTTGACCGCGCCGGGGATGTGGCCGTTGGCGTAGGAGGCGGCTCCGTTCACGTCGATGACGGTGACCTTCTTGTCAGCGATGGCCTGCTTG
>JAEUHJ010000229.1 GCA_016795375.1 Verrucomicrobiaceae bacterium | reverse complement strand
CACCTACATCGGCAAACACGCCGCCGACTTCCTCCGGGCGAACGACATGCACTTCATCCCCGTCACCCAAAAAGTCGGCCCCGACGGCGCCCTCTACGTCAGCGACTGGAGCGACCAGCAAATCTGCCACCGCGGCAGCGGAGCCGTGGAGCACTGGGATCGCAGCAATGGGCGGCTCTACCGCATCAGCTACGACGGCTGGAAACCGTGGAAAGGCGATCTCGCGAAGGAAAGCGATGAAGCACTCGCGAAACTCGCCGTGCAGACCGAGAACGAGTGGGAATCGCGCATGGCGAGAAGGGTGGTGGCCGAGAAGGCAGCTTCAAAAGCACTTGAAGCCGATATCATTGAGAATTTTGCAGCAAGTCGGGTCTTCAAAAACGTGACGATTCCCGTGCGCCTGCGCGCAATGTGGCTGCTTCATGCTACGAATGGCGATCTCCGAGCCAATTGGCAAATCGATGAAACAGATCAGTTACTTGCTTGGGGAGTGAGACTGCGTGTGGATTGGATTCAGTCAAAAGGAACACCAGATGCTTGGGATGCTAGGTACTTCTTTTTGCGAAAAGAGCCTTCATTCCCTGCACCCGTATATCGCCGCGAACTTGCTTCTGTTCTCCAATACCTGCCACAAGACCAACGCCTTTATCTCGCCACCGCGCTCCTCAAGCATGGCGAGGACAAGGACGATCCGATGATCCCGTTGCTCATCTGGTATGGCATCGAGCCGGTGGTGGCGGCGGACCCGGCGGTGGGGATGCAGCTCGCGAAGGTGTCGAAGATGCCGAAGGTCACGGAGTTCATTTACCGGCGGATGGCCTCCGAGGAGGGAGGACGCATGGGTCTGCTCAAGCTGGCGGGTCAGGCCAAAGATCCGACGCAACAGGACGCGCTCGTCAGGACCGTGCTAAGCGCGGGCTTGGCCGGGAATGTCATCACGCAGCCGGAGAACTGGCCCACATTGCGTGCCAAACTGCTGACGACGCCTCCGTCAGAAGACCCTTATCCGCGCCAACAGATCATCACCGAACTCGAAGGCCTCATGGGTATTCCCGAAGCGCTGGATGGCCTGCGCGCGCTGCTCACTGCGGACAAGGCCAGCGAGCGCGGCAACGCGTTGAACATTCTCATCCTGCGCAAAGATGCCAAGACTGCCGGTCGATTGCAGGAAATGCTGGGGTGGAAGCCCATGCTCACACACAGTGCCCAGCGTGAACATTTGCAGGCGCTCACCATCCTCAAAGACCCAAACACGCCCAACGTCGTGGCTAAATTGCTCAAAGACTTTGCGCCCGATGTTCTTCCCGATGCGGTGAACACACTCGCCTCGACCAAGGAAGGCGCGAAAGCGCTGCTGAAGGCCGTCGAGGCCAAAACCGTGCCCGCGACGGCGCTTTCGCCGTTTTTGGTGCGACAGCTAACGGCCTTCGATGACGCGGAGGTCAACGCGCTCATCAAATCCGCCTGGGGCGATGTCAACGCACCGAAAGCCGACCTCGCCGAGCGCACGAAAAAATTCCGCGACCTGCTCACGCCCGCCGCCTTGGGCAAAGCCGATCTCGCGAAGGGCAAGATGCTCTACACCGCCACCTGCGGCCAATGCCACAAACTCTTCGGCGAAGGCCAAAACGTCGGCCCCGACATCACCGGCAGCAATCGCGCCGATTTGAACTACCTGCTCGAAAACGTGCTCGATCCCAACGCGGTGATCGGCAAGGCCTACCAGCTCAACCTCTTCACCATGAAGGACGGCCGCGTCATGAGCGGCGTCATCAAAGAAGAAAACCCCGCCGCCGTGAAGATCGCCATGATGGGCGGTGTCGAGTTCACCCTGCCGCAGGCGGACATCGCCAAACGCGAGGTGTCGAAGCTCAGCACGATGCCGGAGGGGCTGTTTGATG
>JAEUHJ010000105.1 GCA_016795375.1 Verrucomicrobiaceae bacterium | reverse complement strand
ATGAAGGTGGCGGCTTCGGTGACGATGGAGGGTGGTGTGTGGGATGGGGTGCTCATGGCACCGCCACCATACCAAACTCACTTTTCCCCAGGGAATGACGCTGAAACCCTTGATTTTCCGTGCTTCATGTCGCCTGACCCTGCTCCTCCCAGAACTTCCGCAGCTCGCGAAGCTGCTTCTTGTCCGGCTTTGCGATCATCTCATGCGCATGTGGCGTGATCAGCTCGCGTTCCTTGCGCAGCTCCTCCGCCTTTTGATGCCACTCAGCGGGCGTCATATTCTCGCAGAACTCCGCCACGCGCGGCGGCCCGAGCCGCTGCGGTGAAAATCCCAGCACTTTCAGACGCTGGCGCAGATCACCGCGCACGACTTCCAGCACATCACCCGGCTTCAAATCGCGCGAGGCCTTCACCTGCTGCCCGCCGAGTGTCACATTGCCCTTCGCACAGGCATGCGTGGCAAGTGACCGCGTTTTGAAAGCGCGGACATGGTGCAGCCACTTGTCGGCACGCTGGGAAATGGAAGCACTCATCCGCGGGTTTGCTTCCGCGCAGGCTCCGCGTCCCAGACCTTGATGTCATCAAAGAAGCCGTCCTTGCCCGCGACTCCGAGCTCGATCTTCGACTTGGTGGCATGCGCGATGCCGGAGGACTTCAAATAAGCGGCGGGAACGCCGTCAATGGTGACGCGCATCTCATCGCCTGCGGTTTCGACAACCAGCGTGTACCATTTCCCGGCCTCCAGCTTCGCCGGATAGGTGATCTGACGGCCTTTGAGGAGTTTCGCCGCCTCGTCTTTCTTCGCGGGATCCTGGCGCATCTCACGAATGTCGTTGCGCATGCTGCCGTCACGCTCGTCGATGATCGTCACGCCATTCAGACGCACCTGGGCGCGGCAGAGGTGACCGTAATGGGCGCCGGTGTATTTGCGGTCATCGAACTCGACGTCGATCATCGTGGCGCCCTCAAATTTGACGCGGCATTCGACGACACTGTTCTTCGTGGGGATTTCCAGGCCATGCACGGCGGCGTGGGCCTTGATCTCAGGCTTTCCATTGGCGGCGGGAATCGTCACATCACGCGTCTGCGTGCCTTTGAGAACACCATTCTCCACGGCAAAGGTGGGAACGACCTTGTGCCAGACTTTGGCGGGCGCGGCACCCTCAAAATCATCGGAGAACAGCAGTTCTTTTTTCACGGCGATGGAATCAACCGGGATTTCCGGCAAATCAGCAGCGAAAGCGGTGGTGGTGGCGAGACAAAGGGGGAGCAGACGAAGGTTCATGCCGGAAGAAGTGGCAGACAGCGGCGGAAGATCAACCGGCAAGGAACTCCCCCGACCGCACGGATCACGGCGCTGAAACTTCCAGCCAGGCAGTCCGCGCCCCGGCAATGAACCGCCCCACCAGCGCCAGATCCTTCACGCCCGGCTGCGATTCCACGCCGCTGGCCACATCGACAGCCCCCGGCGTCGTCTGCCGCACGGCCTGGCGGACATTGCCGGCATGGAGGCCGCCGGAGAGCAGGATGAGCTTGTCGGGAAACATCTCCTTCGCCCGCGCGGCCAGCTCCCATGGAAACGAGTGGCCGCCGCCGCCGTAGGTGCCTGGATTGAAGGCGTCGAGCAGGATCGCAACGCAGGGGAACTCGCCGATGCGCGGCAGCGAGGCGGCATCGCGCACTTGCAGCGCTTTGATCACATTCACACCACGCTGCATGAGGCGCTCGACATCGCGTGGCGTCTCGTCGCCGTGGAGCTGCAGCGCTTGAAACAGACCGCTGGCGATGGTGGCGTCGAGCAGCGCGTCATCCGCGTTCACCAGCACGGCGACAAACGCATTTCGAGCCGCCACGCCACGCAAGGACGCCATCGCGACCGGCAGCGGCATGTGGCGCTTCGATTTGGGCCAAAGATTGATGCCCACGGCGTCCGCGCCGAGCGCGAAAATTTCCGCCGCCTGCTCCGGACGCGTGATGCCGCAAATTTTCACACTGTGGCGGCCGGGATCAGGGAACATGCGCGGGAAAGGCGGGATTGGAACGCGGGGCGAGCAGGCTGGCGGTCAGGGAAAGCAGCACGTCGAGTTTCGGCGGCAGCGGCATGCTGCCACGCACCCGCACGTCGCGCTTCAGCTCATCAAAACGCATCGCGTCCGTGGGAC
>JAEUHJ010000100.1 GCA_016795375.1 Verrucomicrobiaceae bacterium | reverse complement strand
GCGCCGCGAGAGGCTTCCGCTCATTCGCCAACTACCGCATACGCATCCTCTTTCACTGTGGCAGACTTGATCTCAAGCCCTCCCCTACCCACTAAAACCCGCGAAGAACCAGGACTTCTTTGGCACTGCCTACGGCGAAGGCTCGCAAGGCTACGAGGGTTTCAAGTTCGGCGATTCCAACGTGCAGTTGGACGACACGTTGCTGCTGATTGAACCGGAGGCTGCCAAAGCCATCGCCGATGAGCGTGAGAGAAAAGAGGCGGAGCAGAAGGCTGCACAAGCAGCCGCAACTTCTGGCGCTGCCGCTCCTTCTGCGGGAACGTCAACAACAGGCACAACGCAAACAGGAGGCAGTTCGCAGCCGCCCGCACCTCCCGCCGCTGGCTCTGCAAGTGCAGCGAAGTCGCATTCATTCTTCGGTTCCGTGGAGGTCAACCCTTCGACGGCCAAGATGCGCTTGGTGCAACTCGCGGAAGAGATCATTTCCGTCCTCAGTTCGGACCCGAACGCAGAGCTGAAAGTCACGATGGAAATCAGCGCCGATTTTCCGAACGGCGTTTCTGATCAAATCAAACGGGCTGTGAGTGAGAACGCCAACAGTCTGGGATTCAAAACAAAAGACTGGGAGTAGCCGAACGCCTCTTTCTAACAGGTTGCTGAAAAACGATACGGAGAGGTGTGAGGGGAGTAAAGGACATGGATGCGCGGACGCAACAACCCACAAAGCAGCTTCATATGTCTGGTGAACATCGAGGATCGCATCCCCAGGACGCATCCGATTCGCGAGGTGAAGCGCCAGATCGACCAGGTGCTCCAGAGCATGGACGCGACCTTTGACAAGCTCTATGCCGAGGGCGGCCGCAGCTCCGTACCGCCCGAGCGCCTGCTCAAGGCTCGCGTGCTCATGGCGCTCTACAGCGTGCGCAGCGAGCGGCAGTTCTGCGAGCGCCTGCCCTACGACGCGCTGTTCCAATGGTTCATGGACATCAACATGGAGGAGGCTGCAGAACTCGCCTTCGACGCCAGCGTGTTCGCCAAGAACCAGGGCCGCTTCCTTGAAGGCAAAGTCGCCGGGGAGTTCTTCACGCAGGTCGTGGAGCTTGCGCGCCAAGGCGGCTGGACCAGCGACGAGCACTTCAGCGTCGATGGCACGCTCATTGACGCATGGGCGAGCATGAAGAGCTTCCGCCCCAAAGACGAACCCAAGAAGCCCGACGACAGCAACGGCTGGAGCGACTTCAAAGGCCAGAAGCGCAGCAACGACACGCACGAGAGCAAGACCGACCCGGAGGCGAGGCTGCTGCGCAAAAGCAAGGGCAGCGCCTCGAAGCTGTGTTTTGGAATGCACGCCAGCATGGACAACCGCAATGGGCTGTGCGTCACGCTCGACGTGCATCAAGCTGTTGGCAAAACTGAACGCCTTGCCGCGCAAGCGGCATCTTATCAGCGAAGCCTGACTGCATAGCCTGAGGCACGAAGGCAAACGAGCGCCGCCATCGACGCGCTGGACAAGCTCAAAGAACGCGGCTTCAAACCGAAGACACTGCGCCGCATGCCAGCATGTGGGCGGAGTCTACAACCTGCTGCGCATGGCGCGGCTGGCGATGAGCGGCCATGCGCCGCCAGCGATGGCGTGGGCATAAGCCCCGAGTCGGGCGCGTTGCGCCCAAGACGCCTCTCGCGGGGCGCAAAACCGCGAGAAAAGAGGCGCAAACCTCGCCCAAGCTCAAAAAAACGGCGAAGCGAAAAAATCACGCCGATAACATCGCGTTTTTCAGCAACCTGCTAAGCCCGGCAGGCTGCCCGGCATGCTCATCCGGATTGTCCCGGCCACATGCATGAAGTGGGCGAGCAGGCGCAGTGAGCCGGAATTCGAACGGCAGGCTTGCTCACACCAGCCCGCTGCCGTCGCCCATCGCCAGCGCGTCGTCGGGGGTGACGGTTCTCGCGCCGCTGGCGTCCTTGAGCTTGCGGCTGTGGACGTTGATCGTGATCTTGATGAGCAGCGTGTAGATCATGAATCCCAGCGCCCAGATGCCGGCGGTGATCTTCCATTCAGTGAGGCTGGGCCGGTATTCGACGATCTCATGCAACGTGCTGGGGACGAAGGCGGGGATGATCATGCCCATGCCTTTTTCGATCCACAGGCCGGCGAAGGCGAGGAAGCAGGCGGTGTTGAGGATGACGGGGCGGCGATTGACCATCGGCTGCATGAACAGCACCATGGCGACGATGGTGGCGATGATCGAGGTCCAGATCCAGGGCACCAGCTCATGATGGCCGTGCAGGCCGAAGTAGAGATACTTCGCCGCGCCGGTGTGGCTGCCGCCGGTGTAGAACTCGACAAAGATCTCCGAAACCACCATGAGCAGGCTGATGAGGATGGTGATGCGGATGATGCCCACCAGCGTGCGGATGGCGCCCTCGCCAAACATGCGGCCCGTCTGCCAGCGGATGATCTGGATGGCCACGATGATGAAGGCGGGGCCGCTGACGAAGGCGCTGGCCAGGAAGCGCGGGGCGAGCAGCGCGGTGTTCCAGAAGGGCCGGCCGCCGAGGCCGCAGTAGAGGAAGGCGGTGACGGTGTGGATGCTGATGGCCCACACGATGCTCAGCAGCACGGCGGGCACATACATCTTCGCCACGGGCTGCCGGGCGCGGAAGCGGTTGTAAAGCAGGTAGCCGCAGATGTGCACGTTGATGAGCAGGTAGCCGTTGAGCACGATGACGTCCCAGGTGAGCATGGAGACGGGAAAGTTGAACTTCCCGAGCAGCGGCATCATGTGCCAGAAGCGGTCGGGCCGGCCGAGGTCGCACACGACGAACATGATGCTCATGATGATGGCGGCGATGGCCAGCAGCTCGCCGATGATGACGATGTCATGCATCTGGTCGTCATGATAAAGGTAGGCCGGGATGACCATCATGACGCCGCCGGCGGCCAGGCCGACGAGGAAGGTGAAGTTCGCGATGTAGAGGCCCCAGGAGACGTGGTCGCTCATGGCGGTGAGGGCCATGCCGTCACGCACCTGCACGGCCCAGGCGTTCGCGCCGACGAGGAAGATGGCGGTGAGCAGCGTCATCCACGCATAAAACTTCCAGCCGCCCTCGACGGACTGGCTGAGGGCGTTCCAGGCAAAGCGGAGATACTGCCGCCACTCGGGAACGGACGGGCTCGGGGCGGTGGCGGCGGGATCACTCATCGAAGAAGTAGAAGAATTGGGGTTTGAGGCCGAGTTCCTCCTTGAGGACGAAGACGCGCTTGTTCTCCAGCACCCAGCGGATCTCGGATTCCGGGTCGTTGAGGTCGCCAAAGACGCGTGCGCCGGTGGGGCAGGCCTCCAGGCAGGCGGGCAGGCGGCCGTTGCGCGTGCGGTGCAGGCAGAAGGTGCATTTTTCCATCACGCCCTGCGGGCGGATGCGGTTGCTGAGGTAACCCTGGTCGGGATTGATCTCCGCAGCGGGGATCTGCGGCTTCTGCCAGTTGAAACGACGCGCGTGATACGGGCAGGCGGCCTCGCAGTAGCGGCAGCCGATGCACCAGTTGTAATCGACGACGACGATGCCGTCCTTTTCCTTCCAGGTGGCCTCCACGGGACATACATCGACGCAGGGCGGATGCTCGCATTGCTGGCACTGCACGGGCATGTAGTATTTGTCCGGCTGTGGCACGGGATGGTCGTAATGGACGTTGCCTTTTTCGAAATCCATCGAGCCCTTCGTCATCTCGAAGACGCGGATGTAGCTCTGGTGGGAGGGGCGGTCGTGATTGTTCTCCAGGTGGCAGGCCTCGGCGCATTTCCGGCAGCCATTGCAGATGGAAAGATTCAGCGCGTAGCCAAATTTCACGCCTTCCTGCGGCTTCGGGTCGCTGATGGTGACGTCCGCGCCGTATTTCTCCTTCGCCTCCTTCGTGAGCCGCTGGATGACCGTGGTGATCTCCTCCTTCGTGAGCTCTTTGTAGTGCTTTTGCAGAAACTCGTCCATCGAGGTCTGCTGCGTGAGCTCGGTGAGCGGCGCGAGCGCCTTCGCATACGCGGCGACGCCGAGCGTGGCGCCGAGGCCCTTGAGCACGGCGCGGCGGGTGGAGCCGTCGTCATCCGGCTTCGGCGCGGAGGCGCAGGAGCAGTTGCCGCCGCAGGGTGTTTTTGGGGGGGCTGGCGCGGGATCGTTCATGGCTCAATGCTCCGTGGGGACTGAAATGCGGTCGCGTGGCGGCAGCACGGGCCGCACGAGGGGAAATTTCGGATGGTGCGGGTCGTGGCAGTTGACGCAGTTGTTCCGCACACGCGGCCCCTGGGCGAGATTCCAGTGGCCGTTCATGCCGCCGTGGCTGCCGTGCAGGTAGTCGCGCATGGCGGTGCCGTGGCACTGGGCGCAGAGCGTCATCACATCGGGAAAGGCCACGCTGCGACCGTCGGCGAGGTGGAGCGTGTCGTAGTCCTTCGCGTTGTGGCAGCTCAGGCAGGTGAGCTGGCCGTGCGCGTAGCTGAGGCCGCGATGGGCCTGAAAAAGATCGTGCGCGGTGTTGCGGGCCGTGTTCGGCGTGGTGGTGCTGTGGCAGGTGCTGCACGCGGCGGTGATGGGGTGGTCCTGCGCGTCCTTCAGGCCGGTGTCGAGCCTCGGCGTGGCCGGACCGGGCTTGATGGTGACGGGATGTTTTTTCGGCGGTGTCTCGTTTTTCACCGCCGGGACGGTTTCGACGGTGGAATGGCTCTTTTGCGCCCAGACAACCGCAAGACTGCAAAGCGTCGCGAAGATCACGAGGGCGATCCATGCGAGGCCGGGATGTTGTTTCAGCAGGCGGCTCATGAGGCGGTGTCAAAGTGATGCTGGATGCGCACGAGGCGGAACTGGCCGCCGGGCAGGGCCATGACGGTGTCCCACCAGTCGGCGTCTTGAAAGCGGTAGCGGAACTGCACGGCGCGCGCACCGCCATCCAGCAGCAGGCGGCGTCCATCCTCCAGCGTGAGGCTGGCATTTTCCGGCACATGGCCGGTGGCGGTGTATTTCGGGATGACCTCGGTGATGCGGGCGCAGGCGCCGATGTCGCGCAGGAGCGTCTCCAGCTCCGCGGCGTCAAATTGAGCCTGCTGCAGCTCCGGCAGCGGCGGTGTGGCGGGGGTGTCGCTCATGCGGGCTGCGGGGTGGAGGGTTGGCGGCGTGGCAGCATGAGCACGGCATTGCGCGGCGCGGGGCACACGTCATGGCAGATACCGCAGCCGGTGCAGACATCCGCCACGACCATGGGCATGCCGCGTTCCTTCTTCATCGCACCTGAAACGGGGCAACGCTCCACGCACGCGGCGCAGAACGAGGTGAGCGCGATGCAAAAACGTCCCTGCACGATGGCCACCTTCGCCACCGGCGCCGACGCGGCGGCGGGCTGCTCCGCCTTGATCACGGGCGGGAGGACAGGCGCGGCCCTCCGCTCGAACGGGCGGCGGAAGGCGGCGAAAAATCCGCGTCTGGACAAGGTGTCGCTCATGGTTTCGGCGGCGGGGCTGCGAGTGGCGCGGGAGCCGGATCGGATGCGGGAGCCGGGGTGGCGGTGGTTGTTTTCGCCGCATCCAGCGGCGGCGCGGGCATGAACAGGCGTTGATCGTTCGCCGCGGCGGGCACATGGCACTGCGTGCAGCTCTGCCGCTCCGGGTGCGGTGTGCGCAGGGCAAAGAGGCCCTTCGGCCCGTGGCAGCTCATGCAGTCACTGCGCATCAGCGTGCGGTGCGGGATGGTGGGCGGTGCTCCGGGCCAGGCACGCGGGCCGTTCGGTGGTGCTTCCGTGCCTTGGAAAGAGTTCCCCGTCAGCGCGGCAGCCAGCACCGGCGCATCTGCGGCGGTGAAGGCCCCGCCCGAAGGCACATGGCACTGCGTGCAACTGCCGCCGAAGGTGGGATGGCTTATCTTCGAGGCAAAACGGTCCTTCACCTGCAAGCCCTGCCCGTGACAGGCGAGGCAGGCCGCCGAGGAATCCTGCGTGATGGGATGCGGCACGGTGGGTGGTGCGCCATCATAAGCGCGGCGTGCGGCGCGGGCGTGCAGCGCGGCCATTTTCACCTCCAGCGGCACCGCCGCCTGCTGGCCGGGAGCTGCGTCAGGGAACTGCTGGAAGTCCACCAGCGAGTTCCTCCACTGCGCGTTCGAGCCATGAGCTGACCAATCCTGATCGATGTAGCGCACGGCCACGGGCACATCCTTCACCTCGGCGTGGGCGCTCTGCGCGTGCTTCCGCACCACCGACACGGGACGTGTCATGGAGATGGCGGAATTTGTCTGCCTCAGGCCCACGAAGTAACCGCTCACCGCCACGAGCACGATGATGCCGCCGGCGATGAAGCCGGACTCGATGCGCTTGGAGGATTTGGGTGCGGCAGGCATGAAAAATCAGGGAGGAGAGGCTCAGGCGCGGGCCACGGCGGCGGCGCATTTTTTGTAGTCGGGCTGTTTCGAGACGGGATCGATGTCGCCGAGCGTGATGTCATTGCACAGCAGCCTCTCATCAAAGAACGGAATGAACAGCGAGCCACGCGGCGGATGCCCGCGCCCGTCGATCCACACCGGCAGCCGCAGCCCGCCACGGCGGGTCCTCACTGTGATCGTCTCGCCATTGGTGAAGCCCTTCTCACGCGCATCCTCCGGGTGCATCTCCACATAAGAATGCGGCATGGACGCGTGGAGCTGCGGGATGCGCCGCGTGAGGCTGCCGGAGTGCCAGTGCTCCAGCACACGGCCGGTGCATAGCCAGAAGGGAAACTCCGCGTCCGGCTCCTCGGCGGCTTTTTCCGCCGGGGCGAACCAGATGAGCGCCTTGTCGTCCTTCGTGACGGAGTGGTAGAACTGGATCTCCGCGCCTTTCTTCACATACGGGTCGTCGAACTCGCTGAAGCGGAACTTCGTCTCCCGCCAGCTCCCGTCCGCCTGCTGCACCACCGGCCAGCGCAGGCCGCGGGCCTTCACATACTCGTCGTAAGGGGCCAGATCCTTGTGCTTGTGACGGCTGAAGAGGCGGTATTCCTCGAAGAGCGCCTTGTCCACGTTCACATCGTAGTAGCGCGGCCACTCCCACACCGGCACCTCCTCGCCCTTGTCGTTCTTGAAGGTGAAAAGAAAACGCCCGTCCTTGTCCTTCATGCCCGCGTGACCCAGATCGTGCAGGCGGCGGGCCACGGCGATCATCTGCCACGCGTCATCACGCGCCTCGCCCGGCGGCCTCACCATGCGGAACCACTGCTGCGTGCGGCGCTCGCTGTTGCCAAACATGCCGTTTTTCTCCACCCACATCGCCGAGGGCAGCACGAGATCGGCCAGCTCTGTCGTCGCCGTGCGATACACGTCGGACACGATGAGGAACTTGTCCGGCTGGCCGGCCTTCGCTTTGAAAAACCTGTGCAGATTCGGCAGCGTCTGGCCCGGATTGGTCACCTGCACCCAGATCGTGCGGATGTCCCCGCCCTTCTCCGCCGGCGTGCAAAACCTCTCCCACATCAGCATCGTGTGATGGCCGATCTTCGGATGGATGCGCCCCTGCGGCACATTCCAGATGTGCTCCGCCTCATGCCGGTGCTCCTCGTTGAGGATTTGCAGCCCGCCGGGGAGGAACTGGCACATCGTGCCCACCTCACGCGCCGTGCCGCACGCGCTCGGCTGACCGGTGAGCGAGGTCGGCGCGTCTCCCGGCCTGCCAAAGTGGCCGCTGAGCAGGTGGATGCCGTGGCAGAGGCGGTTCGCATTCGTGCCGCGGCTGTGCTGGTTGAAGCCCATGCACCACGTCGAGGTGATGCGGATTTTTTTATCCGCAAAGAGATCCCCCAGCATGCGGATCTTCTCCGCAGGCACGCCGCTGAGTTTTTCCACATGCTCCGGTGTGTAGGGCTCCAGCGCCGCCTTGTAGTCATCGAAACTCATCGCCTCACCATTCAGCGGCGCCGTGGGCGAGGCGGCCGGGTCTTTCGGCGACTGGCGGAAGTTGCAGAACTTCTCCACGAACTTCGGATCGAAGGCGTTCTTCTTGATCAGCAGATGCGCGATGCCGTTCATGATCGCCAGGTCGCTGTGCGGGCGGAATTCGAGGTAGTGGTCGCAAAACTCGCTCGTGCGCGTGCGGCGCGTGCCGATGTCGATGAGCGTCACCCTCTCCCCGCGTGTGCGGCGGTCGATCACCCGGCTGAAGAGCACGGGATGCATCTCCGCCATGTTGTTTCCCCACAGGATGAGCACATCACACTTGTCGAGGTCGTCGTAGCAGCCCGCCGGCTCATCCACGCCATACACGCTGAGGAAACCCGTGACGGCGCTGGCCATGCACAGGCGCGCGTTCGGGTCAATGTGATTGCTGGAAAGGCCGGCCTTGATGAATTTGTTCGCCGCGTAGCCCTCAGGGATCGTCCACTGGCCGCTGCCATAGATCGCGAACTGCTCCGGCGCGGCCATGATCTTCTGCGAGATCGTTTCGACCGCCTCCTCCCACGAAATCGGCTCCAGCACGCCATTTCGCCGCAGCAGCGGCTGCGTGAGCCGGTCCTTGCCATACAGCGCCAGGCCGACGTGATAGCCTTTCACGCAAAGAAGGCCCTTGTTCACCTCCGCGAGCTGGTCGCCCTCGATGGCCACCACGCGGCCGTTTTTCACGCCGACACGCACATGGCATCCCGTGCCGCAAAACCGGCACGGAGCCTTGTCCCAGGCGATGCCGTCGTTGGAGGCCGCCGGAGCGGCCGGAGCGTTCTGGGCGCGCGCCTTCGCGGCGGCGGCGGCCGCCGCGAGGGCGGTCATGCGGTTGAATTCACGGCGCTGGATCATGGGAGCGGGTTCAAAAGGGGTTCCGGGGTCGTTGAGTCATCGAAATTCACATGCACCACGTCCACAAAGGCCACGCCTGGCCGTGATGCGATCCAGTCATGCAGCTCGCGCAGCCGCGCATCATCCTCCGCCTCGATCGCGGCCGGCAGCCAGCGCCCCTCGGGTTCGCCCGGCGTCACATCGTCCCGTGCGGAAAGCACCGCGCGAAGCCCCGCCGCCTCGTCATCACGAGTCACACTGATGATCAGGCCGGAAGTAAGTCTCATGAAATGGGTTGTCGGAATGTCAGCGAGTCTATCCGTTCGCCAAGACTCCGACAAGAGGCTGATTTTGTGATATCGTGCCTCCGCGTTTGCCCGACATCCGCAAGCGTCGCGCGATGGCACGGCTCATCGCTTGCGAATCAGCGGGCGACGCCCGTGTGAATGCATCAAAGATCTTTTTTCCGGAAGATGCGCGGCGCCAGCCAGAGGGGTGCGATGATCCAGACGACGAGGACGCCTGCGGTGCAGGCCATGCCGAGGCTGGAGCCGAAGAACTCCTGCATCACCGCGCCGGTCATGCTCATGAGCGTGGCAGCGAAATGGTTGTGAACTTTTTTCAGGAACCCGAGGCGGCGAAAAGTGCGCGCATCTCGCCCTCGATGACATCAGCATCCTTCAGCGTGCCGCCCCCCCCGCTTTCACACATTGGCGGAACCGGCTGCGCAGGCGGTGCACCGTCGCCCTCATGGCGGAAGCGCTGAGGCCAGGCGATTGCGCCACGGCGGACTGATCGCCGTAGGCCGACTCGCCCGGCATCCTCGGTCGGAGCCGCTCGACCAAGTCTGCCTTTCCCTGTGCCGAGAACTCCGCCGTGAGTGCATCCAGCGCACGATCCAGGGCGGTGACGGCCCATTGGCGATCAAACACGGCCTCGGGAGACAGCCGCGCATCCTCTGAAAGCATGAAAGTTGGGCTGCTGGGTGGAGGTCATCACGACGGAGCAGGCTGGCACAGATCCGTCACGTTTGGCAGGGGAAAGGGTGACAGAGAATGAATCCCTGAGCTGGTGGCGTTATGCGCGTGATGAAAACACTCGCCGTCCTGGCTTTTCTCCTCCTCGCCGGGGCCGTGCACGCGGAGACGCTGTTATTTGTGGATGACCATGAGGTGCTCTACCGCTCCGGCACGCGGGCGGTGGTGCAGACGCTCAACAAATACACCGGCAATCCTGTGGTGACGCCGGACAACCCGCGGCGCCCGTGGGAAAAATCCATCCAGTGGGTGAGTGTCTATCGTGATTCGCAAAGCGGGCGCATGCAGATGTGGTATCAGGCTTTTGCGAACAAGGAGGCGCAGGACAAGCGCTTCAAATCCACCGTGGCCTACGCGGAGTCCGCCGATGGCATCACCTGGGTGAAGCCGGAACTCGGCGTGGTGCCTTACAAGGATCGCGGCTTTGACCTGCCGACGAGCAACATCGTGCTCATCGGCGCGGCGGGCGGCTACGGTGACCGCTACTGCAACTCCGTGGTGGTGCAGCCGGATGAGCCTGATGCGGCGCGGAAATACAAGATGGCCTACTATGACTGGAGCGGCGCGGCGGGCGCGGCAGGCCACGCGGGGCTATGCGTGGCCTTTTCGCCGGATGGCATTCATTGGAAGAAACATCCCGGCGTGCAGACGTGCGCCTCCTTTGGCTCGAAGACGATGCAGCCGCCGTTTGAGGACGAAGACCCGTATCTCGAGGAGCGCCCCGCAGGCAAGCCGGTGCGCCGGAACTGGCGCATCCCCACCGCGCTGAGCGACGCGGTGGATGCGTTTTGGGACCCGCGCCTCTCACGCTACGTCATTTACGCGAAACAGTGGATGAGCGGCCCGGACGGCGGACTGGCGTGGAAGCACGGCATGGGCCGCAGCGAGAGCCCGGACTTCATCCACTGGTCACGCCCGCAGATGGTGAGCACGGTGGGCGAGCACGATCCGGCGAACCTCGAATACCACACCTCCCCCGTCTTCATCCGCCACGGCATCTATCTCTCGCTCAACCAGCTCTACACCCGCGAGAACGGCACCATCGACAACGAGCTGATGACCAGCCGCGATGGCCTGCGCTGGGATCGCACCTTCGCGCGGCAGACCGTGCTTCCACGCGGCGGCGCGAAGTTTTTCGACGCATCCTTCGTGCTCACCAATGGCAACCCCATCGAAATGGGCGATGAGCTGTGGTTCTACTACGGCGGCAATCGCGGTCTCGTCCGCTTCCCCAATCCCGACGAGCCAGGGATGCCGAAACGCGCGGCGCAGTATGGCAGCGGCATCGGCCTGGCCAAGATGAAGCGCGACCGCTTCGTCGCCATCGCCCCGGACCCACGCGCGGCGCTGCGGAACTGGAATCCGAATGACCCGCATCGAAAAGCACAGCCACCGCAGAACACCATCGGTCAGGTCACGCTCAAGCCGCGTGATCTAGCCGGCGTGCGCACCATCACGCTCAATGCCGATGCCGCGCGGGGCAGCGTGCGGCTCGAAGTGCTCAACGAAGACGGCTACCGCTTGCGCGGCTTCACCAAGGACGACGCCGTGCCGCTGACCACCGATGCCCTGAGCCACCCCGCCGCGTGGAAGGAGAAAAAACTCACCGATCTGCCGCCGGGCAGATACCTGCTGCGCGTGCATCTCCAGCAGGCCGATCTCTTCGCTATCACGCTGCGCTAAACCTAGAAACAGCAGTGGCGCGGCCCACCCGGCGCTAGCGCCGCAGCGCATTGATGAGTTCATCGATCTTGTCGAGCACCTGCTGCATCTGCGTCTGGTTGTAGGTGGCATCAGCACCCTGGCCCAGGGTGCCCACGGCGTTGCTGTTGCTGCTGGTGCCGGCGATGGCGCTGGCCAGATCACTGCCCGTCGCCCGCAGCAGGATGTCGGCATTGAGTGAGGTGAGCTGCGAGCGCATCTCCGCGCTGGAGGCGGGGGAGTTGTTGGCGGGTTTGGTGGGATCGAAGGGCATGGTCGTAGCGCGAGTTTTCCAACTCGCGGGGTTGGTTGTTTGAAAGTGGTCCGCACAGTCCTCTGTGCGGTTGTTTTGAGCGTTCGCTTAACCGAACTGTGGAGTGGGCGGACCACACTTTACGGACTCACCGTGACCTTCACCACATCGGTCCAGTCGCCGTTGGGGGTGCCTTTGTCCCAGAAGCGCATGCGGTATTCCCGCACCTCGGGCTGTCCGGCGACGAGCAGCGCACGCTCGTCCTCATACGGGCTTTCGGTGTCGATGGCGAGGAACTCCCACACGCCCGTGCCGCGGCGGCCTTCGATATACACACCCATGTGGCCGTATTTGGCGAAGCGCAGCCGCACGCACTGGCAGCCCGCGCCCTGCTCGGTCTCGGCGCTGAACTTCGGCGTGGGTTTCTCGGTCTCTTCCGCGCCGATGATGCCGAGGTCGGTGGCGATGGCTTCAGTCATCGCGGAGGAGAGCTTCATCTTCGCGATGAGGGCGAAGATTCGATTCAACGTGCCCGGCAGCGTGGCGGTGACGCCGGCGGGCAGCGCGGGCGCGGTGAAGGTGGGCAGCACCATGGCGCCCGTGCCGCTGCCGGTGAGCACGTCATCCACGGCATCCGTTGTCGATGGCGAGAAGTTGCGCACGGCGCTCAGCCAGGCGCCCAGCACGTAGTTGGCATACTTCGCGTCGTTCACGCTGGCGGTCACATCGCCCGCAGCGACGCCGAGCGTGGGGCCGTGGATGGGGAGTTTGGAGGCGTAGTTGTCGAGCCAGTTGACCTGGTCTCCGATGCGGCTGGGATAATAGACTTGGCGTTTCATTTGGGTGCGTTTGTTGGTGTGTTTGGGCGGGTTGAAATAGTCGGACGGCTGGTCCCAGAAGCCGCTGTCCCAGGTGGAGGCGTCCCAGTTCATGGGTGTGGTCCGCACAGTCCTCTGTGCGGTGCTTGGGGTTGTTCGGCTGCCGCACAGG
>JAEUHJ010000227.1 GCA_016795375.1 Verrucomicrobiaceae bacterium | reverse complement strand
GAAGGTGCCCGCAAAGGCCCCAGCATCATGCCCGGCGGCCCTGCCAGCACTTGGGAAGTGATGAAGCCCATCTTTGAATCCATCGCCGCGAAGGTCGATGGCGAGCCCTGCGTCATCCACATCGGCCCCGGCGGCGCCGGTCACTATGTGAAGATGATCCACAACGGCATCGAATACGGCGACATGCAGCTCATCTGCGAAGCCTACAACATCTTCAAGCACGCCGGCTTCACCACCGACGAGATGGCCGCCATCTTCAACGAATGGAACGAGGGCGACCTCCTCAGCTACCTCATCCAGATCTCCGGCAAGGCTTTGGAGCAGAAAGACCCTGAAACCGGCAAGCCCGTCGTCGAACTCATCGTCGATAAAGCCGGCCAGAAAGGCACCGGCCAGTGGACCCTGCTCAACGCCGCCGAAAACGCCGTCGTCATCAGCACCATCAACGCCGCTGTCGAAGCCCGCATCCTCTCCAGTCAGAAAAAACAACGCGTCGCCGCCAGCACGCAGCTCACCGGCCCGAAGGTCAACATCACCACCGACAAGAAGGAACTGGTCAAGAAGGTCCACGACGCCCTCTACGCATCCAAGATTATCAGCTACGCCCAGGGCCTCGATTTGATCAAGACCACTGGCGAGAAGAAGAACTGGGGCCTCGACCTCGGCCGCATCGCCGCCATCTGGCGCGGCGGTTGCATCATCCGCGCCCGCTTCCTCAACCGCATCACCGACGCCTACCGCACCAACCCGCAGCTCGCGAACCTCATGCTCGACCCGTTCTTCAAGGACGTGCTCGCCAAGACCCAGCAGAACTGGCGCGAAGTCGTCGCCCTCGCCACGCTGAACGGCATCCCGGTCCCCGCGTTCTCCGCCAGCCTCGGCTACTACGACAGCTACCGCGCCGAACGCCTCCCCGCGAACCTCCTCCAGGCCCAGCGCGACTTCTTCGGTGCCCACACCTACGAGCGCCTCGACAAGCCGGAAGGCCAGTTCTTCCACACCGAGTGGCCGGAAGTCATCGGCTGACGTAGAGCGAGTTTTCCAACTCGCTTTCCCACATCCATCCCGAACGAGTTGGAAAACTCGTTCTACACCAAGGCGGCCGGCATCCCCGGCCGCCTCTTTCGTTTTCATATCAAGGCACCAGGCGAAGGGCGAAACGAACGTTCAGATGGGCAAGTTTGACGATGCCCCATGGTCACCGGACAAGGTGCATCAAGATTTGGCGGCCAAAGTGCCGCACACCGCGTTTGTCAGCGCTGAAGGGTTGAAACACAAAGGCGACAAGACCCACTTTGACTCCGCCTCGTTCCGCGAACTCGGCAGAAGCCATGCCGAGGCGTATTTGAAGATGGCTCGTGAAACAAACGCGAAGATGGGCAAATTTGCACGCGTATCCTCCGCCCATGATTCACCGATTTTTTCCGTTCGTTGTTTTGTTGACCGCCCCCTCACTGCACGCCGAATTCAAAGCGGGGGCGGCGGTGGTGGACATTTCGCCGCCGAAACTGCCGGTGCTCGTCAATGGCGGGATGCTCAGCCGCTATGTCGAGAAGATCAACACACGCGTGAATGCACGGGCCATCGTGGCGACGGATGGCAAGGAGCAGGTCGCCATCGTGGTGGCGGACAGTTGCATGATGAGCCGCGAGGTGCTCGATGAGGCGAAGAAGATGGCGGCGGCGAAGACCGGCATCGCGACGGACCACATGCTGATCTCGGCCACGCACGCGCATTCGGTCCCGTCGTCAATGGGATGCCTCGGAACGGACGCGGATCCGAATTATGTGCCGTTTTTGAAGGAGAAACTCGTCGAAGCCATCGCGGCGGCGCAGGCGGAGCTGAAACCGGCGCGCCTTGGTTTTGCCAAAGCGAACGCGGCGGAGTTCACAGCACTGCGGCAATGGATTCGCCGACCAGATCGCATCGTGGAAGACCCGTTCGGCAACAAAACGGTACGTGCGAACATGCACGCGGGCGCGAAGTGGGATGATGCCGTGGGCGAGGCCGGCCCTGAAGACCCCGATTTGTCGCTGATCTCGATTCAAACGAAGGATGGCAAGCCGCTGGCGGTGCTGGCGAACTTCTCGATGCACTACTTTGGCGACAAGGATCTCAGCGCCGACTACTTCGGATTGTTTTCGGAGGGATTGAAGCAGCGCATCGACCCGCAGGGCAAGATGGTCGGCATCATGTCGCACGGCTGCAGCGGTGACATCTACCGTGTGGATTACACCGTGCCCGCGGAGCAGCGGCCAAAGCCGACGATCGACGAATACACGAACGGACTGCTCGACATCGCAATGAAGGCATATGCGGGCATCAAATACGATGATGAACCAGTTGTCGCGATGGCGGAGAAGCGCATGACGCTGAAATACCGCACGCCGGACAAGCAGCGGCTCGAGTGGGCGCAGCGCGTGATGACGGAGGTCGGTGATCGTCTGCCGAAAACGCCCACGGAGGTTTATGCGCGCGAGCAGATCATCCTGAACGAGCGGCAGCAGACGGAGATCGTGGTGCAGGCGTTGCGCCTCGGCGACATCGGCATCGCGACGACGCCGAATGAAACGTATGCGATCACCGGCTTGAAGATCAAAGCCGCCAGTCCCCTGCCCCACAACATCGTCATCGAGCTGGCGAACGGCGGCGACGGCTACATCCCGCCGCCGGAAATGCACGCGTGGGGTGGCTACAACACCTGGGCGGCACGCTCCGCCGGCCTCGAAGTGAATGCGGAGCCGAAGATCACCGCCGCAGCCATCGAAATGATCGAAAAGATCACCCACACACAACGTCGCGCCTGGAAACTGAGCGATGGGGAGGCCGCGAAAGCCGTGATGGCGCTGAAGCCGGTGGCTTACTGGCGTTTGAACGAGTTCACCGGCCCGCTGGCCGCCGATGCAAGCGGACATGGGCGCGACGCGGTTTATGAACGTGATGTGGCTTATTACCTCGAAGGGCCGAGGTCTGCCGACTTCTGCGCCAATGGCAACGTCAACCGTGCACCGCATCTGGTTGGTGCGCGGATCCGGTCCCGCCTGGCCAATTCGCCAGCCAACTACTCGGTTTCGCTTTGGTTTTGGAATGGCATGCCAAACGATGGGCGCGACGTCAGCGGCTGGCTCTTTTCCAGGGGGCCTGATCGCAGCCTGGGCCTGCATGGCGAGCATATCGGCATCGGCGGCAAAAGCGGCAACACCGGCAGACTGATCTTCTTCCACGGCACGGACGACACGAAACTCGTGGCTGGAAAGACTGAGATCCCGCGCTGGCAATGGCAGCATCTGGTGTTGGTACGCGCCAGGAACACCCTGCGGGTTTACCTCAATGGCACCCTCGAACTCCAGGCTGGAGGCAACACCGCGCCCGGCCTGCCCGCAGGCGAGTTTTTCTTCGGGGGCCGCAGCGACAACGACTCGAACTGGGAGGGGAGACTGGATGAAATCGCAGTGTTTGACCGGGACTTGAACGAGGATGAGATCACCCGGATGGGAGTGAAATGAGCAATCCCAGGCTGCTCATTCACACAGACCAGCGTGCCAAACTGCCACTTGCACCCTCCCGCCCTCTGGCTAAGAGCACCAGACCCTGAAATCAAACAGGACTCTGCAGGAGACGCCCTGCGGACACCGCATGTCAGAACACAAAAGCTCAAACAGTTGGACCCTGGCACTCGTCGCCTTGGGGGTGGTTTTCGGGGACATCGGCACCAGCCCGCTCTACGCGCTGAAAGAAAGCCTGAATCATGCCAGGCCCACGCCGGGCGTCCCGCTGGACGTGCTGGGGCCGCTGTCGCTGATGTTCTGGTCTCTCATCGTGATGGTCTGCTTCAAATACCTGGGCTTCATCACCCGCGCGACCAACCAGGGGGAGGGTGGAATGTTCGCGTTGCTGACCCTGTTCCGCTCCGCCCGGCAGTTCAAAGCGCAAACAAAGGCATGGGTCGTGTTGGGCGGCATTTTCGGGGCCTGTCTGCTGTATGGAGACGGCATGATCACTCCGGCCATCTCCGTGCTCTCCGCCGTGGAAGGCCTGGCTCTGCTGGACGCGCAGCTCGGCACGGATCTGGCCCACTACGTCGTTCCGATCTCGGCCGGGATCATTCTGGCGCTGTTTCTAGTGCAGAAGAATGGCACCGCCCGCATCGGCGTGGCCTTCGGGCCGATCATGGTGCTGTGGTTCCTCACGCTGGCGGTTTTGGGAGCCATCAACATCAGCGCCCATCCCGATGTCCTCGCGGCATTGCTGCCGCATCATGGTGTGAACTTTCTGCTGCATCACGGACATGAGAGCTTCGTGCTCATGGGACTCGTTCTGCTGGCGGTGACCGGCTGCGAGGCCATGTATGCCGACATCGGACATTTCGGCCGCCCTCCGCTGGTGAAAAGCTGGTTCATCATCGTTCTGCCAGCGCTGATACTGAACTACCTCGGTCAGGGTGCCCTGGTGCTCTCCGACGTGCAGGCTTCGCTGAAGCCGGGCTACCACCACTTCTTCAGCCTCGTGCCAAAACCGGCCCTCATTCCGGTCATCCTGCTGGCCACGGCCGCCACCATCATCGCCTCTCAGGCCATGATCACGGGCGTTTACTCGCTCACCCAGCAGGCGGTGCAGCTCGGCTACCTGCCACGCCTCAAGATCATCCACACCAACCCTGATGTGCGCGGCCAGATCTACATGCCGCAGGTGAACTACCTCCTGATGATCGCCTGCCTGGCGCTGGTGTTTCATTTCGAATCCTCCACGAATCTCGCCGCCGCCTACGGCCTTTCCGTGGCGCTGGACATGACCTTCACCAGCATCCTGTTCTTCCTGGTGGCCTGCAACGTGTGGAAATGGCCAGTCTGGAAGGCCGCGCTCCCCGTCTCCATTTTCCTCATCTTCGAGCTTGGCTACGTCTCAGGCAGTCTGCTGAAGTTCGTCGATGGCGCATGGTTCCCGCTCGTGATCGGACTCTGCATGTGGATCATCATGAAGACCTGGATGGACGGCCGCCAGGTTCTGTTTCAAGCGATGCTCCGCAGCCGCCTCCCGGTCAGCTTCCTCGTCGATGAGATCAAAAAAGACCGCATCATCCGCGTCCCCGGCACCGCCGTCTTCATGTCTGCTTCCGCCGACGGCCTCCCGCTCGCACTGCTGCACCATTTGAAGCACAACAAGGCACTGCACCAGCAGGTCGTCCTCCTCACCGTGCGTTTCGAAGAAACACCTCACGTCATCGAAGCAGAGCGCTTCGAAGTCGAAGAATTTCACGACGACTTCTTCCGTGTCGTGCTGCGCTACGGATTTTCCGAATCTCCCGAAGTTTTCGAAGATCTCTGCGCCGCTCTCGCGACCAAGGGGAAGGTCAAAAAAGCGGCGATCACCTTCTATCAAAGCCGCGAAGTGCTCCTGACCAACGGGCCAGGTAAAATGGCCGAATGGCGCAAAAAGCTCTTTGTCATCCTCTCCCGCGTCTCCCGCCCCGCCACTGGCTACTTTGACCTCCCCCCCCGTCAGGTCATCGAGCTGGGCATTCAGCTTGAGGTTTAACCGTCCGCCAAGTCATACAGATTGCATCCCGTTCTTGGCAAAGAGCCGCTTCGACCCAGGGTGAGGGGCGAAGCACTGGAGGCAACATGTTGAAACTACTCCTCGAACAGCGCCTCCAGCTCCTGCTCGCCCAATCCTTCCATCAAAGGAGCCTGGTCATTCAAAGTGGCCTCCACAATGCCACGTTTCCGTGCCTGCAGCTTGAGAATGCGTTCCTCCACCGTGCCACGCGTCACCAGGCGATAGGCGTTCACCACCTTCTGCTGGCCAATACGATGGGCACGGTCGATTGCCTGAGCTTCGACGGCCGGATTCCACCAAGGATCAGCCAATATCACGCTGTCGGCGGCGGTCAAATTTAGGCCGTAACCACCTGCCTTGAGGCTGATGAGAAAAATGCGGCACTCCGGGTCCTTCTGAAAGCGCTCCACCTGGGCGGAACGATCAAAGCTACCCCCATCGAGGTAAGCCAGTGCCCTTTTTGAAGCCTTGAGTCGCTCACGCATAAGCCGTAAAAACTGAACAAATTGACTGAACACCAAAACCTTGCCTCCAGCTTCCAATACAGATTCTATTTGCAACATCAACGCCGCCCACTTGCCCGATAAATCATCTGGTTCCAATCCGGCTAGCTTCTCAGGCGCAACGCCTGTCAGGCGCAAATCGCAGCAGATTTGGCGTAACCGCAGCAGAACCGTAAACATCGTCATCTTGGCTCCATTCTGACCGGAGCGACGGCGCGCAGCCTTTATTTCCTCCCGCCCTTCTTCCAGTACTTTGCGGTAAAACTCCGCCTGAGCCTCGCTGGGACTACACCAGAGCACCTGCTCGATCTTCTCCGGCAGATCCTTCAAAACCTGCCGCTTGGTTCTGCGCAGGAAATACGGCTGGGTCAGTTTCTGCAAGCGCAGCGCCGCCGCCCGGCCCGCCGGCAACTCCAAACCGCCCTGAATTGGCACTTCAAACCGCTCCTGGAAGGACTTTTGGTTTCCGAGGTAGCCGGGCAGAGCAAACTGGAAGATCGACCACAAGTCCCGCACGCCGTTCTCCAGCGGTGTTCCGGTGAGGGCCATTCGCCCTTCTGCTTTCAGGCTACGCAGCGTTTTGGCGGCGTCGGTTTCCGGGTTGCGAATAAAGCTGGCTTCGTCGAGCAGAATAAGGGCAAAGTGGATATTTTTGTAATAATTTATGTCTCTAATAATCAATTGATAAGAACTCAATATCACGTCAAAATCAGCAATTTTGTTCAAGAGCTTTTCACGCCCGCTCCCCTGCACTGGCAGGACTTTCAGTAACGGTGCAAAGCGTTCAAATTCGGCCAGCCAGTTACCGAGCAGCGACTTGGGGCACACCACCAGCACGGGACCGCTTTTCGCCTGCCGCTGCTTCAAAAACAGCGCCAAAGCTATGCTCTGTACCGTCTTGCCGAGGCCCATTTCGTCCGCCAAGACCCCCCCCCGCCCCCGCAAAACTTGAGAGGTCATCCAACAAACGCCTTCCATCTGGTAAGGCCGGAGCAAAGCGGCCAGGGCACCGATTTGACGGCGAATGTCCTGCTCCGTGACCGTTTCCAGACTCCCTCCGGCTCCTCCAAAGTAAGCCGCATGATCCCCGTGCACAAGCGCCCCCTCCGGCGTCAGTTGCAGCGGCACGTCGCACAAGGATTCCTCAAGCTCATCCACCGCCGCGATGTCGAGAATGTAACGCTTCCCATTCGCCTGAACCGAGCGCTGGCCGGAACGCACCAGCCGCAGCACCTCCGCCCGCGGCAACCGGAAACCATCCGTCGATTCATAGGCGAACTCCATACTGAGCCAGTCACCGCCCACCCGACTCGAATCGGTCACAAATCGGGTCTGCGGGGCGATTCGCTGCACACTGCGAGTCACCGCCCGCCACCGCTCGCCTTCCACGACTTTGGCCAATTCTCTCAGCCGAT
>JAEUHJ010000099.1 GCA_016795375.1 Verrucomicrobiaceae bacterium | reverse complement strand
CGGCACGAGCGGCCCATGACACCGTGCGACCGGCTGCTAGCCAGCGACGCCGTCAGCGCGTGGAAGAAAGCCGAGCTGAGAGCCGTGCGCAAAGCGCTCAACCCCTTTGAGCTCAACCGCCGGCTGGAGGCAGCCCTGCGCTCGGCTGTCACCCACCAGATGCGTGCCGCGAAAGGACTCGAGCATCAGACGCACGGCGGTGAGGTCATGGAAGTTGCCAGCGCACAGCACGAAGTCACAGAGCAGGCCGTCCTCATCGACTGCGGCCAGCAGCTTGGTGGTCATCCCTCCTCGCGACAGCCCGATGGACTGCTCCTCACGCCCCGACTCCGCACCTTGGAGGCCGTGCTGATGGAACTTGATGTAGCTGCCATCGACATGCCGCGGCACACCCCTGGCTTTCTTGCCGAACCATGCCACCAGCGCACCCCATACCCCGCAGAGGCACCAGCGTCTGAACTGTGAATAGACCGTGCTCCAGAGTCCATAGTGCGCAGGCAGATCTCTCCATGGATCGCCGGTGCGCAGGATGTGGAAGAAGGCCTCCAGGTGCAGAGGCACGATTTTGGGCTTGCGCCATCTTCGTCCGGCCCACCGTCGCTGGACTACAAAATGAATGAAGAAGCCCTGTCACGCAGGGCGGTTTGCAGACTCCGGGTCAGTTTGTTGAACATGGCCCCTTCTCAACTCCCGGCCATTCCAGAACCTTGCCTGAAATGCGTTCTATTTGCGAAGACACCGCCAAATTCCGTTACTAATCTTGTATGCGGTTAGTAACCTTCACACCCAAACCCCATGATTATCAGTGATTTGGGTGGTCGGGCTGGCGGGATTCGAACCCACGACCTCTTCGTCCCGAACGAAGCGCTCTACCAGGCTGAGCCACAGCCCGAATCATTGACTTGCAAGACTTTGAGGCCGATTCGGTGATCTCAAAGCTGTTGATGCGTACCGATTTGGAACACTCTCGCTTCAAGACCCCTGAGCCAGTGTGCGAAACAAGCCGGAAGAATCGAAAAAGACCAAGAGTGCCTCCACAGACACACATCGAACGGCGGCCATTATGTGGTGGCCGGGCATGAAGGCAAGTTGATTCGTTGATCCCTTGAAACTGCACTGCCAAGCCCGCCCATAGGAAGCTGGACAGATCAAAAATGTGGTTTCTGCCCCCTGGGCCGTTGATGTTTTGCGGGGCCGCACGCTGTCAAACGGGAGCAGTGCGTGACCCGAAGCGGAGCCGGCCGAACTGAGTCAATCCGACAGTGTGGGGCCGCTTCCAACGCATTGGCACGCCCCCAAGAGCTGTGTGGCCGGCAATCGCTGCATTCACGCCGCCAGATCACCAATCATCTTCATGACCGCCGCCTCCTGCGCTCTTTGCCTCGTTCAGCCATTCTTAACTGACAGGCTTTAAGGCTGCCTCTCCTGCTCGCGGAACTGCGTGGGCGTGAGACTGGTCATCCTCTTGAAGTCCTTGGAGAAGAAAAACTGGTCATGGTAGCCGACCTGGCGCGCGATTTCCTTCACGGGGTCGTCGCATTCGATGAGGCGCCGCTTCGCCTGGTTGATACGCTCGCGGCGCAGCCAGTCGATCGGACTGGTGCCGATGGCGGCCTTGAACTGGCGGCTGAAATGGCTCTCGCTCATGCCGCTGAGGTTGGCAAGCTCGGCCACACGCATGGGGAGGTGGAAGTAGAGACGCATGCGATCAAGCGCCCTGGCGACGGCGGCGGGCAGCTCTGGCTGAATGATGCCCGGTTCGGACAGCCGCACACGGAACGCGAGGCCGATGAGCGCGGCGACGGCGGCGCTGGCGAGCGCGGCATCGCTGGGGCGCGTGCCGCTCATGAACTGGAACGCGTTTTGAAACTCACGCGTGACGGTTTGCTCGTTGACGCCTTCCAGCACCGGCTGCGAACGCACCTGCAGCAGCTCCGCGATGCGGTCGAGCGGGCGCCCCTCGACACGCATCCAGTAAAGTTCCCATGGATCGCGGTTGTTCGCGCCGTAAAGGTGCGGGTGATGGCAGTTCACCCAGACGAGAGCACCGGAACCGACGTCGTGACGTTTGCCGCCGACCTGCACCCAGCCGCGGCCTTTGAGACAGAAGATAAGCTCATGCCCAGGGTAAGTCTCACGCTCGATACGATGCTCGAAGCCTGCGCGCAGATGCCCGGCACGAACCACCGAATAAAACAAATCACGCTGCCAGTCCGCAGGGGTGGCGTAAAGATTCGTCAGAAAGACGGTCTCCTGGAACAGCGTGGCAGCCATGAATGAATACTACATTCCATGCCGTCACCATGTCGAGTCTTGATTGCGGAGCGCGCTCGTCGCCTCGGAAGCTCTGACATCCATGCCCATGGTCGAGAGCTGCGGCCGCAGGGCCCAGGGCGGACGCACTAACGCTCAGCTTGCAAAGTGCGCGAGCAGAGCGGCGAGGTAATTGGGATTGATGGTGGCGATGTAGCGCCGCCTGCGCATCGAGACAGACGCGGGTTTGCGCACGGGGGGTGGCACGGCGCGCAGCAGGTTCATCGCCAGCTTGCGCAGTGCCGAGAGGTTGGTGGCCGCCTTGCCAGCGCGGGCGCGGCACTGGCTCTCGCTCAAACGCAGGCCGGTGAGCGCTTCGATGCGTGCGACGGCGGCTTTGGCGTTGGGCACTGGCGCGGCGGCAAACGAGCAGCGCAGGCAGTTCCAGAACGGGGCCAGGCTGCTGAGCGGACGATAGGAGCGATCTTCTAAAACGGCAGGCAGCCCGCCCTCTTGATACCCGGCGAGATAGGCGCGCAAAGTGGGCTGGGTGATGTTGAGAATGCGTCCGATGAACCCGTGTGCAGCACCTTCATGATGCATGCGCAGAGCCAGTAGTTTGTTGCGTTGCTGGGCTTGCAAACTCGAATCTTCGAGGGCTTCGGTGATGTCTTCGAGTTGCTGTTTTGAGAGATGAAGATACGTCATGAATAATAAACGCATTGCTTAATGCAATTGTTTATCATTCTTTCACTTTTGAAGATTTGTGATGCGCGGCAGTATAATCAGACCCCAATGCATCCCGCAATATTTACAAAACGGCGCTTGCGGGGTGTGCGCAGGCGCGAATCCCGGGCCGCGCGGCGTTGAAAAGGGGCTCTCGCCCGGCTGGAAAGGCATTTTGCAAAAAAAATACCGGCATGTATGCTGGGTGCCGCGTTACTCCCCTGTGACCAATCTCCGACATGTCTGACGACCCCTTCAACAACCGCCCCGACGGCCCCGGCCGCCGCAACCAGGACCCACAGTTCAACTGGCGCGGCTTCATGCTCTTCGCCCTGGCCATCACGCTGCTGGTCTCCGGCTTCATGATGAACAAGGGGCTGGTCTCCAGCCGGAAGGTGTTCGACTACGCATGGTTCAAGGAAACCGTGGAAAAGGGACTCATCGACAAGGGCCGGAAACTGCAGCTCATCACCTCCGACACCACCACGAAGCAGGTCATCGAAGGCGCGTATTTCCCCGAGGCCCCCGCCCCGCAGGCGGGCAAGGACGGCATACCCCCGCCCGCAGCCCCAGACCTGAGCAAGCCCCCGCCCGCCGAACCGGCACCGGCCGAGGAGTCTAAAAAACCGGCCCTCCACGGTGCAAAGAACGACTCCCGGGAGTTCAGCGTCCAGGTGAACATCGGATTCCAGAAGGACGAGTTGATCAAGCTGCTGGACAAGCACGGCCTGACGCTCATCCCGGTCTATGAGAACGACATGTGGGGTTCCCTCATCGGCTTCCTGCTGCCGCTGCTGATCATCCTGGCGTTCTTCTACTTCCTCGTGCGCCAGCAGCTCCGCAGCGCGGGCCGCGGGGCGATGAGCTTCGGCAAGAGCAAGGCCAAGATGCTCTCCCAGGACCGCAACAAAGTCACCTTCAAGGACGTGGCAGGCGTGGAGGAAGCGAAGGAAGAAGTGCAGGAGCTCGTCGAGTTCCTCAAAGACCCGAAGAAGTTCCAGCGCCTCGGCGGCAAGATTCCGAAAGGCGTGCTCATGGTCGGCCCTCCCGGCACCGGCAAGACGCTGCTGGCCAAGGCCATCGCCGGCGAGGCCGATGTGCCGTTCTTCAGCATCAGCGGCTCCGATTTCGTCGAGATGTTCGTCGGCGTCGGCGCCAGCCGCGTACGCGACATGTTCGAGCAGGGCCGCAAGAACGCGCCGTGCCTCATCTTCATCGACGAAATCGACGCCGTGGGTCGCCATCGCGGCCACGGCATGGGCGGCGGTCATGACGAACGCGAGCAGACGCTCAATGCATTGCTCGTCGAGATGGACGGCTTTGACACGCAGGAAGGCATCATCATCATCGCCGCCACCAACCGTGCCGACGTGCTCGACCCCGCGCTGTTGCGTCCGGGTCGCTTCGACCGGCAGGTGACGGTGAATCTTCCCGACGTTAAGGGCCGCGAGGAAATCCTGCGCGTTCATGCCAAGAAGGTGAAGCTCTCTGACGGGGCCGACCTGGCCAAGATCGCCCGCGGCACGCCCGGATTCTCCGGTGCGGAACTGGCGAACCTTCTCAACGAAGCCGCGCTGCTGGCCGCGCGCAAAAACATGAAGGCCATCACGCAGCCTGAATTGGAAGAAGCCCGCGACAAGGTGCGCTGGGGCCGCGAACGCCGCAGCCTCGCCCTCACTGAGAAGGAGAAGGAAAACACCGCCTACCACGAGGCCGGCCACGCCATCCTCATCGAGGTGCTGGAGCACACCGACCCGCTGCACAAGGTCACCATCATCCCGCGCGGCCCGTCCCTCGGCTCCACCATGTGGCTGCCGGAGGAGGACAAGCACAACGACCGCAAGAGCGAGCTGCTCGACGACCTCATCGTCGCCATGGGTGGGCGTGTGGCGGAGGAAATCCAGTTCGGCGACGTCACCAACGGTGCCAGTGGCGACATCCGCATGGCCTCCCGCATCGCCCGCAGCATGGTCTGCTCCTGGGGCATGAGCACCGAGCTCGGCATGATCGAATACGGCGAGAACGAAAGCGCGAGCTTCATGGGCCGGGGCACGAACAATTACAGCCAGGACACCGCGAAAAAGATCGACCAGGAGGTCAAGCGCCTCATCGACGAGGCCTACGCAAAGGCGAAGGAAGTCCTTCTCAAGTACAAGGACAAACTCGACGCCATCGCGCTGGCCCTGCTGGAATTCGAGACGCTCGAAGGCTCCCACATCAAGGAGATCATGGAGCACGGCCGCCTCCTCAACCCGCCGGAGAACAAGAGCAAACCCCCTCCCCCGCCGCCGCTGCCGAAGGCCGCCGAGCCACGCCCGGCCAAAAAAGAAGACGAGGACGAAGGCGGGCTGGCGCCCGGTTTGACCGGCGTGCCGGCCTGACCGGCAAAATTGAAGTGAATCACAGCCGGAGTCGCGAGACTCCGGCTTTTTCATTTCAAGCGCAGCACCAGACGCACGGCATCGAGACGCAGCGTGGTGGATTCGATGGCTGATGCCAGCGCGTCACGCTGCCGCTGCAACGCGGTGATCTCCTCCGGGCGGATGTGCGGGTTGCGTGACTGCAAATCCTCAAGACGCGCGATCTCGTCGTCGAGCTGTCTGCGCATCGAGGCGAGTCCACGCTGCTTGAGCGCCTGCAATTGCGATCCGGCAAGCTCCTGCGCTTTCCCAAGCATCGACGGCAGCAGTTTGTGACGCACGGTTTCGTTTTGCACCGTGCGCTTCGGGTCGCCCGAAGTCAGTTTGGCACGCGCAAAGGCCGCGTCGGCAGTCAGATCGCGTCCTTGATGGTCCACCGCGATGCGGACGGGCAGCGCCGGCATGAAACGCGAGGCATGCAGAGCCGGTGGCGCGATGCACTCGGCGACGAAGGTGGTTTGCAGCACCAGTCCTTCCGCGCCGGAGGCCTTCCAGAAGGCAAAACCGGCGTTGCCGGCGTGCGAGCCGAGCAGCGCGTCCAGAGCGCCGGTGACGAGCGGATGATCCCAGGTAAGGAAGGACTCATGGTCACGTGAGAGAGCACGTTCGCGCTCAAAGGTGACGGTGACTCCCTCGGCAGGCAGCGTCGGCAGCGTGTCGGTGATCAGATGATCCGGGCGGATGAACCAGGTGCGCCGGGTCATCTCCTCCACATGCATGCCGAGGTGGTCGAGCAGGCGGATGAAGAAGCGTTCGAAATCCCCGTCGGCGTCAACCTCACGAATGCGGTCGATGATGCGCACGGCGAGACGTGGTTTGCAGGAATTGAGCTCCAGCAGGCGGTTGTGGCCACGTTCGAGCTTCCGGCGCACTTCATGACGCAGCTCTCGTGCGCGGATGACGAGATCGTCGAGTTTTCCGCGATCAAACTGCGCCGAAAGCGATCCGACTTCAGCAGCGAAGGTGTGGAGCAGTTGTGTGGCGCCTTGCAAGCTGTGTTCGAACGCATCGAGGCCGTCGTGATACCAGCGGGCGAGCACTTCGCCCTCCGTGCCTTCGACAAACGGCACGTGGATGTGAATCACACCTTTCTGGCCGATGCGGTCGAGACGACCGATACGTTGTTCGAGCAATTCGGGATCACGCGGCAGATCGAAAAGCACGAGATGCTGCGCGAACTGGAAATTGCGGCCTTCACTGCCGATTTCGGAGCAGATGAGCAGCCGCGCGCCCTCCGGATCGGCAAAGGCGGCCGCGTGGCGGTCGCGCTGCATCAAATTGAGTCCTTCGTGGAAGAGCACGGCATGCACGTTGATCTCGCGCAGCAGACGTTCGTGAATGTCAGCCGCGAGCTCGCGTGTGCGGCAGATGAGCAGAACCTTGGCTTCACCGAGTTCACGCAGTTTCGCCGCGAGCCAGCGGATGAGCGTGTCTTCCGCCGTCGAATCTGGCTCCATGCCAAGCTGACGGGTTTCACATTGTCGCGGCGGAAACCCCTGGATGACGGCACGCGTGTTGCGGAACATGACGCGGCCGGTGCCGAATTCGTCGAGCAGGTCGTTCACGAGGCGCTGACGGGCAGATTCATCGCCTGCGTGAAGCTCTGAAGCGTGTTTTTGCACGCGCGGCGAGTGGCTGGCGAAGAGTTCGCGGTCTTGTGCGGTCATGCCGCCGCCTTGCAGGATGCGATCGACGAGGCGCGCGACCTGCTCGTAGCGGTCAGATTCGGCGTGGAAGGCACTCAGATCGTCGTAGCGGTCGGAATCGAGCAGGCGGAGACGCGCGAAGTGGCCTTCGGCGCCGAGCTGCTGCGGCGTGGCGGTGAGCAGCAGGACGCCGGGAACTTTCTGCGCGATGGATTCGACGACCTGGTATGCGACGCCGGGTGAATCGGCGCTCCATTCGAGATGATGGGCTTCATCGACGATGAGCAGGTCCCATCCCGCGTCCGCGGCCTGTTGCGCACGTTTTGACGAGCCGCTGAGCAGTGACAGCGGGCAGAGCACGAGCTGGCTGTCGAGGAAGGGATTGCCTTCAGGATCGCCAGCTTCGATGGCGGCGCAGCGTTCCTCGTCGAAGAGGCTGAACATGAGATTGAAGCGGCGCAGCAGTTCGATGAACCACTGGTGGGGCAGCGCATCGGGCACGAGGATGAGGATGCGCGCGGCGCGGCCGGTGAGGTGCAGGCGATGCAGGATGAGGCCGGCTTCGATCGTTTTGCCGAGACCAACTTCATCGGCAAGAAGGACGCGCGGCAGCAGGCGCGCGGTGACATCGGCGGCGATGGACATCTGATGCGGGATGGGATCGACCCGGCCGCCGATGAAACCACGCACGGGCGAAGCCTGCATGCGGCAGCGCCATTCGACGGCCTCGGCACGCAGGGCGAAAGTCTGGAGGTCGTCCACGTTCGCGGCGAGGAGCCGCTCCTGCGGGCCGCCGAGGGCGATAGTGTCGGCGATTTCGGACTCTGAGATGACCCGCGTGCCGCAGTGGTAGGTCAGCGCGGCGTTTTCGCCTGAAACAGACTCCACGCGATGCTTTGTGCCATCGCGGAGGGTGATCTGGTCTCCAGCGTGAAAAGCGACGCGGTGCAGCGGGGCGCTGTGGCGTGCATAGCGGCGTTTTTCAGCCGCGGCGGGGAATTCCAGCTCGATGAAGCTGCCTTCGACGCTGGTGATGATGCCGAGGCCGAGCTCGGGTTCGCTCTGGCTGGTCCAGCGCTGGCCGGGTGCGGTGGGAGTGGTCAAATCCGGGGGAGATGAGGAATGACGGACGCCCTATTTGTTCTTCTTGCCGAAGAGGCGGCTGAAGAAGCCTTTTTTCTTCGGCGGCTCCGGCGCGGGCTGCGCAGGTTGCGCGCCTTGCTGCTGCATGGCGATGCCTGGCGGCGCCGTGCCCTGGGTGAAGTCGATGACGCCGGGCTTGATGGAGGGAGCGGCGCGGGGATCGACATTCACGACCTTGGGCTGCCTGGGTTTTCCGTCCGTCCCATATTCATAAATGACCTGCTGGTAGCACTGGCCATGGAGATTGAAGGAGCGCATCTCCTTGGCGCGGCCGTATTCGTCAAAATAGACCTGGGAACGGGCGACGAGGTTGCCACGGCCGTCGTAGATGTGGCCCTGCGTGGGCAGGCCGCGCTCGTTGAGCAGATAATGCTTTTTGCTGATGAGCGCGCCGGCGGCGCTGTAGGTGGCCTCGGTGAGCTCGTTGGTGGATTTGTCGAGGATGGTCTCCGAGTGGGAGTTGTCCGGATGATAGGTGCTTTTGGCGACGATGGGGGAGGAGGGCGGCGCGGCAGGCTGGGCGGAGACAGCGGCAGGGGCCAGCCAAAGAAGGACAAAAATGGCAGAGCAGGACTTCATGGGACGTAGGATGATGCCCGCCAGAATAAATCCCCGGCCTCTCCTCGACAACGATAAATCCCCTTTCCAGTTTCCAGCCGATCATGAGTTCCACCGCCGACCTCCCCTGGGCAGATTTTCTCACCCAAACCATCGCGGACTTCCGCTGCACGACAGGAACGCTGCACCGGCTGGACCCTTCGGACAGGCATCTCAAACTGGTGGCGCACCAGGGCATCCCGGAGGCGCTGATGCCGATCATCCAGTCCATTCCCGTGGGCAAGGGAATCGCCGGGGTGGCGGCGGCACGCTGCGAGCCGGTGGAGATGTGCAACCTGCAAACCGACACCTCGGGCGTGGCGAAGCCGGGGGCGAAGCAGACGCAGGTCCAGGGAACCCTGGCCGTGCCGGTGCTGGACGGCTCCCGGCTGTGTGGCACGCTGGGCATCGGGAAACTGGAGCCTTATGAGTTTTCGAAGGAGGAGAAGGCGCGGCTGATTGACATGGCCAGGGCGATCGCAGGCAGGCTGCTGCCGGAGTGACCGCCCGGCGGATCCGCTGACAATCCGCGCCGCCTTTCAGCCTGGATTCCGAGGTTCCCACGAGTTGGAAAACCCGTGCCACGCAGAAACCCAGAAACCCAGGAATCCGGGTCCGACCCAGGATCCCGGACGCAGGAAGGGCTGGCATGACGCCAGCCCTTCAAGGTTTGACCAGGCACGACTGGCCTTGACCGCCCAGGCGTGGCCGTTGCGAGTTTTTCAAAGACCCCGGCGACGGCGGCGGCGGGCGAACAAGCCGAGGAGGCCGAGCAGCAGCAGCAGCGCACGGGAAGGCTCGGGGACGACGACCACGATGATGCCCTGGCTGTCAAAAAGGCTGACATCCCAACGGAAATTCGC
>JAEUHJ010000070.1 GCA_016795375.1 Verrucomicrobiaceae bacterium | reverse complement strand
CCGGCGTCACGACAGCGGTCCACGACCTTCTCGATGAGGTCGTAGATGTCCTTTAGGATGACGACCTGCACGCCGTCCTTCGTGCCGGAGTAAAGGTCGCGCAGGCAGTCGAGCATGAGCTTGTCGGCGTCGCCTTCGATCTGCTGGATCTGCTCGTTGAGGCTCTTGACGCGCTCCAGATGCAGTTTCTGACGCAGCTCGGTGACGATGGTCACGACGACCTCCGCCGCCGTGTCCATGAACGTGATCTGACGGGTGAAGTCGATTCCCGCCAGGCGCTCGCGGCAGATGAGCACGCGCTCGGCGATTTTTTCGACCGTCTTGGGGATCTTGTAGAGCGCGTTGGCCAGCGCCTCGATGTCCTCGCGCTCAAGTTCCGTCACGAAGGTCTTGCACAGCGCCTCGTCGATCTGCCGGGTGATTTTTTTGTCCTCCCGGCGTGTGGCTGAGAAGGCGTCGATAGTCTGGGAGGGGTCGGCCGGCCGGGAGAGCAGCTTGTTCAACGTCTGGACGCTGTGGCGGGCCTGGGCCGCGCTGGCCTCGAGCAGGTCGTAAAAGACGTCGGTTTTGCCGAAGAGTTTTTGAAAGGAGATCATGGGAGGAACGGACGGGCAGATAGAGCGAAGGGGCGGCTGGCTGTCAAGACGGGCTGGCAGGGTGTTGGGTGACGAAATTGTCAAAATGCAGCCCGCATCACGCATGGGAGGGAAGTCATCCCGTGTGCAAGGGATGAAAAACAACCGGACACTCGCAAAGCAACCACGCCTTCCTGCCGATGCTCCTGTCCTGCCTCCAGCCACTCAGTGACAAAACTGTAACATTAAATTGCTTGCAGCCGTTGAATGGTCCTCTCGCACCCATGGATTTGCCGCCTGCTCCCTTTTCCCGCCTTCTGCTGATCGTTCTGAGCATGACCGGGCTGTGTCCAGGGGCGGAAATCCCCACTGTCGCCGTCGTTCCGGTCAAAAAGGGTGAAATTTACCGCGAGGTGTCCTTTGATGCCGAACTGCGGCCTTATAAAGAGATCGAACTGCATGCGCGTGCCACGGGATATCTCGACAAAATGCTCGTCGATGCCGGAGACGCGGTGAAGGAGGGGCAGCTCATCGCGGCGCTGGATGTGCCTGAGCTGAAGTTTGACCTTCAGAACGCCGAAGCCGCCGAGCGGCGGGCCAAGGCGGACATGGAGAAGGCCACCGCAGCCTATCAGGAGGCGCGCCTCGGCATCACCCGCCTGGAGGCGGCGGACAAGGCGCAGCCGAATCTCATCGCGAAGCAGGACATCGACTCCGCGCGGCTGCGTGATCAGTCCGCGAAGGCGGCGCTGGACTCGGCGAAGGAGGAGCAAAACGTGGCTGCGGCGAACAAGAAGCGCTTTCAGACCCTGCTCGACTACACGCACATCTCCGCGCCCTTCGCCGGGGTGATCACGCGGCGCTACTCGGACCCAGGCTCACTCATCCAGGCGGGCACCAGCTCGGGTTCGCTGCCTCTGGTGCGGCTCTCGCAGGTGGATTTGCTGCGCGTGGCCTTCCCCGTGTCGGTTTCGTATGTGGCGGGCGTGAAAGTGGGTGATGAGGCGGAGATCCGTATCCCGTCGCTCGGCAAAACATTCACCGCGAAAATTTCCCGCGTCTCGCAGAAGGTGGAGACTTCCACGCGCACGATGGAGGCGCAGATCGACCTGTCGAACGCGGACAACGCCCTCATCGCCGGTGTTTATGCCACGGTGGTGCTCAAGATCGACCACCGCAATGACGCGCTGGTCCTGCCCATCGAGGCGGTGACACGGGACAAGAGCACGGCCAGCGTCTATCTCATCAAGGACAACAAAATCGAGGCGCGGAACATCATCGTGGGCACGGAGTCACCCACGCATCTGGAGGTCAGGGAGGGCCTCGCCGCGGGCGACCTTGTCATGGTCGGCAGCCGGGCGCAGTTCAGCCACGGCCAGAGTGTGCAACCCAAGCAGGTGGAACTGCCGACCCTCGACAAAAAATGAAGCCCGCGACCTCTCCCGAAACGCTCCAGGCGCTGCAAGCGCTCGACACCTGCACGGTGGCCAATGCCATCGAGACTTT
>JAEUHJ010000069.1 GCA_016795375.1 Verrucomicrobiaceae bacterium | reverse complement strand
GATGCCAAATTCCTTGGCGATCTGCTGCACGGTTTTGATGCCTTTGAGGGCTTCCAAAGCCACGCGGGCTTTGAACTGAGGGTCATGTCGTTTGCGTTTGTTTTTCACGATGTTGGTTTGGGTTCGGGTTCGTCTCCCCGGACCACAACCACCATAACCTCATCTCTTAGCCCCTGACTCGAATTTCGGGGTCCACCTCAATACCCGTGGTTTGGGCTCGCGCGATCACCCTCTGTTAACGATATTGTACCGGGATCTCACGATTGAGATTGTAATCTTGTATTTCGCGAGCCAAACGGTCTCTCTCCTCTTCAGCCGCCCGAACTTCTGCATTAAAGGCTTGAATTCCGTCTTTGGATACAAGGCGATACATGGTTTCGAGTTGGCTGAACCTAGCATCACTCGCCGCTTTCTTGAGCTGTAGTGCTGACTTCCAAGCTTCTCGGGGTGATGGCTGAAGTGGTCGCGGAGCGGGTACTTCTGGCACCGCAGATGGCAACATACGTCCTTGAGTAATTGTTACAACGGGTGCAGGGGCGGCGGGGGTTGCGGCTACAGCAACCGGCGGGGGGCTCGGTTCAAAAATGTGCGACAGGATCATTCCAACGCCAGCAAGGACCAACGCTGCTAGGGCGTATTCAGTTTTGTATTCGCTTTGATATGCCTGATCTGCGTTTGGATATCTGCGTACATCAACGACATGGTCCCCAAAGAGATTTCGAGACTGCTCGACAACTGTGACAGCACCATCGTTGCGATGATAGAAGGTCGGATCTCCACCCAATGCTACCTGAGCTTGCAGGCATATGAACGCCACAAAGTTCTTGTAATACTTCATGACTTGTAAGCATGGCGGGCGATTGGGGCCTTGCAACCCAAAACTACGACGGTGGCTCGGTGGTCACCGGTTAAAACATTCAATCTGAGTTGGATGTGTGCGCTAAATGGCGATTGTAACGGGCGGTAAAGGCATTGAATCGCCTCAAACTCGCAGATGCGGATGCCCCCATAAGCAAACGAAACACAGCTCCTTTATTGGTGTTTGAATATGTGGTCCCTTAGTGCAAAATGCATTTTCACTATAGTCACGAACAACCAGACTGATCGGAATACATGTTCTCTGGCAAACATTCTCCTTGGTCGTTTTATCGCCTGCCTACATTGGTGTCGGTTTTATTCATTTGCTGTGGCTGCAGTGCGGCAACGAATCACAAGAAAAAGACGGTGTTAGACGATGCTTCCGTGCGCCAGGAACGAGCGGCATTTTATGCGAAACGAGGGTATGTGTTTGACCCAAGGCTAATGACATCCTCCCAGATGGATCACGCAGCCGCTTGGCATTGGCCTGAAGATTGGGCGAGAATACAGGAGGACCGGAAGCGCGCAGCTTTGGAAAAGGAGCAGCAGTTACGGGTGGAGGCACAACTCAGGAAGGCGGCTGAACAAGCTTCATTGCAACCTCCGGTTGTTGATTCGGCACCAACGATAATTGTCCCTACGCGCAAACCTTTACCTATCATAGGACCGTGAGGAATCGAAGACAAGGTGGGAGGGGATCGAAGCAGGGGAATGACGTCAGAGTGATCACAGCATCGCCGCGTCATCGTGTGTTCATCCTCGGACGGTTTCCCGCGAGGATGCGGGAAACGGCACGCGGGACGCGCGTGCTCTCTTCAATCCAGCCAGTTCTCGACGCACAGGCCGGGCACCTTCGTGAAGTCCTGAAGATTGCGGGTGAGCAGCGTGGCGTCGTGGGCGAGTGCGATGCTGGCGATCTTCATGTCTGACGTGCTCATCTTCAGCCGCTTTTTGCGGAGGGTTTCAAAGGTGCCGAAGGCGTCCTGGTCCCAGTCCAGAATGTCCCATTGGCCGAACATCTCGGCGCTGCGCTTGAGGCGGCTGTAAACGGAGATTTCATCCTCACGCTGCTTGCGCGAGGCCAGCAACGCCAGCCAGCCGCGCATGACTTCCTCCACCGTGATGACGGAGATGAACAGATCACCGGTGTAACTGGCCGCACGCCGGTCAAACGTCCTGGCGGCGGCGGAACTGCGGTCCACGGCGGAGAAATGATCCGTGTCGAGGATGGCGAACATGCGCGTGGGTCAGCTCGCCTTGCGCCATTGTGCGCCCAACTTCATGGCCTCGTCGTACAGCGGATCGTCCTTGGCCCAGCCCGCCAGTTTCAACCAGCCACGCCGGCCTTTGCGGGAAACAGTCTGCTTCGCAGACGGGGTCCGTTGCGCCTTGGATGCCGACGGTTGTTTGAGCTTCGCTGCCATGGGGCATTCTGGCACCGACGGCACATATCTCAAACGCTAATCCAGAACGTGAATGGGTGATGTGCAGGTTTGGAAGGAGCGCACGCGTGCGCTCCTTCAATCCAGCCAGTTCTCGACTCGCAAGCCGGGGATGCCCGCAAAATCCTGCACATTGCGGGTGAGCAGCGTGGCGTCATGCGCGAGGCAGGATGGCGGCGATCTTGAGGTCCATGGTGCCGGCGCGTGGATGCGCGCTTTTCAAGCGGTGGAAGATGTCGGCAGCTTCACGATCGAAGGGCAGAATCTGCAGCTTGCAGAAGGCCATCAGGCCATGGTGAAAACGTGCGTAGCCAAACAACTGATCACGGCCTGCCGTCTCCCGATTGATCGCTGCCAGCCACCCTTGTGTGATCTCCTGAGGAGTGATGATCGTGGTAAAAAGGTCCGCATCCACCTCGGCGGCGCGGCGGTTGATGGTGCTGGCGAGAGGACCACCGGCGATCAGCGCCACATAATGGTTGGTATCCATGACCACAAACATGCGTTCACTTGCCTTCCTTGTTGGCCTGCTCCCGCCACTCGGCTCCCAGGCGGACGGCGTCGCGGAACAACTCGTCATCCTTTTCCCAGCCGATCAGCTCACGCCATGCGTCCTTGGCGACACGGTTGGTCTTTGCCTCGAGTGTCTCCAGGCGTTGTTGCAGCCCGGCCAGTTGTTGTTCCAGCATCTCCGTGCTCATGGGCGAGTGTAAAGCACCGGCCAAAACCTGACCACTGAAACTTTGTTGGGCTGCTCCCTTCAATCCAGCCAGTTCTCGACGCGCAGGCCGTGGATGCCGTCAAAGTCCTGCACGTTGCGGGTCAGCAGCGTGGCGTCATGCTCCAGCCCTCTGGAGCTTTACGCAGGCCGAGGGACGCTCGAAAGCGCCGGAGGTCCGGCGCACTCCAAAACGCTGCCGCGTGCCTTCACCTGCCAGTCAGAGAGTCTGCCTCATGCTGAGGCTTTGACTGAATGGTCACGGCTAAGTGATTCCTCCTCCGCCACGATGTAGGCGAAGATGTCGGGCTTCTCCTGTTCGATCCTCGCCATCAGCCTGCTTCCCGCCGCGGAGGCATGCGCGTATTCCCGGAAGTGATTGGTGTCGAGGACGGCAAACATGATTGCTCTATTCGGCAATCTTCTCGCTTCTCCGCCATTCCTCGCCCAAACGAGCCGCCTCACGCGAAAACTCGTCATCGGGCATGGTGCCGAATGCCTCGCGCCAGGTCTTCTTTGCGACGGGCGGGTTCAGCTTTTTCTTTGCCTGAATCTCACGGATCAGGCTCATCAGCTTTTCGTCGGCGACCACCGTACTCATGCGACAAGATTCCCACACGCGGCAGTGCCTTGCAATCATCGTTTTGGAAGTGGGGCAGGTGTTCCACCTGTCCCACCCGGAATGCGCTCCTGTTGACACTGGCGATGACGCATTCCATCTCAGGCCGTGATTCCCCTCGATTTGTCTCTCGCCGAAGTTCCAGGCCTGCCCGCGCATGCGGCGCGGCTGTTGGGCAAGGAGGGTGTCAAAACGGTGGCGGATGTGGTGTGGCATCTGCCGTTCCGCCATGAGGACCGGCGGCAGATGCAGGCCCTGGCGTTTCAGGCGGGGCCGCTGCCGGTGTGTCATCACGTTTTGGTGACGAAGACGGGGAACAAGTTCTTTGGCGGCCGGTCCGGGGTGTTTGAGGCGGTGGTGCGGCATGCGACGGGGCTGCTGGGCCAGCAGCTCACGCTGAAGTGGTGGAACATGCCGTTTATGAGCCGGGTGCTGGCGGAGGGACAGGAATTGATCGTCTATGGCGTGATCAAGGACACGAAGGGCCGCCTGGGCATGGCGCATCCGGAGTATGAGATCGTCAAAGGCGGCGCGGATGACGACGCGGAGCAGATTCACACCGGACGCATCACGCCGATCTACCGTTTGCGCGGCAGTATGACGCAAAAGGCGCTGCGCGTGGCCGCGTGGCATGTGTTTCAGGTGCTGTCGTCGTCGTTCACCGATGATCTGCTGCCGACGCCGAGTGCGGAGGGCGAGTTCGCGGCCGTGACGCGATCGCTGGCGCTGCGGGAGGCGCATTTTCCATCCAGCATGGAGAAACTCGAGCAGGCGCGGCGCTATCTCGCGCTGGAGGAATTCTATGGCTACCAGCTTCGCGTGGCGCGGCGCAAGCGGCGCGTGATTGAATCTGGCGGACGCAAACAAATCGGCACTGGCGATCTGCTGCGCGATTTTTTCAACGAACTGCCTTTTCAGCTCACCACAGCCCAATCGCGTTGTCTTGATGAGATCCATCGCGACATGGCCTCCGGCGCACCGATGAACCGCCTGCTGCATGGCGATGTCGGCAGTGGCAAAACGGTGGTGGCCTTCGCGGCGATGCTACGCGCGGTCGAATCTGGTCGTCAGGCCGTTTTGATGGCTCCGACACAGATCCTGGCCGAACAACATGCACGCAATGCGCGGAAGTGGCTGGAGCCGCTGGGCCTCCGCGTGGCGCTGCGGACGGGATCGAAGCGTGAGGATGGTGATGGCGCGGAGCTGCTTGGCAGGAGCGCACGCGTCCCGCGTGCTGTTTCCCGCGTCTCGCGGGAAACTCACCCAGCGTCCTCACAAGAGACCCGCTACTCTCGCAGGCGTTTGCCTCACTTCGAGCGGCCGTGGGCGAAGTATTTCATCACGTTCAGCACCGCAGCACGGCGCAAGCTGCTGGAAAGCATGCGACAGATCGTGCTGGACGCGATTCGCCACTTTCATGGGAATCGCTATCACCTGTATGCCGCATGTGTGATGCCAGATCATGTTCACATGCTGATTGAACCGGCGATTTGTGAACGGGAGCCGGGAACGGATGCTCCAGTGTTTCACAAACTCACCGACATTCTGCATTCGCTGAAGTCGTTCACAGCACATGAGATTGTGAAGGCGGGATGGCCGGATCAGCATGTGTGGGAGAAGGAGTCGTTCGACCGGTTGATCCGGTCAGAGGCGGACTTGCTTGAGAAGTTTGAGTACACCGTGGGAAATCCGGAAGAAGCAGGACTGGCAGGGCCGGAGGAAGACTATGCGTGGGTTTGGCCGTCAGGGGACGGTGCCCCGCGAGACGCGGAGCACGGCACGCGGGACGCGTGCGCTCCAGTCCGGAATGCGAACGCACCGGAGATCGTGATCGGCACGCATGCGCTGCTGCATGATGCGGAGCTGATGCACAACACGGGGATCGTGGTGATCGATGAGCAGCACAAATTCGGCGTGGCGCAGCGGGCGAAGCTGATCCGCAAGGGCGACACGCCGGATGTGCTGGTGATGACGGCCACGCCGATCCCACGCACGCTGACGCTGACGATTTACGGCGATCTGGAGGTCTCGACGATCGATCAGAAGCCGCGCGATGGCGTGAAGATCATCACGAAGGTGCGGCCAAAATCGAAGTTGAAGGAGGCGGCGAAATTTTTGCGCGAGCAGATCGAGGAGGGCCGCCAGGGCTACATCGTGTACCCGCTGATCGACGAATCTGAGAAGCTGGAGGCCGGCGCGGCGACGAAAGGGCACGAGGAGTGGTCCAAATTGCTCGCGCCGTGCGAAGTCGGCCTGCTGCACGGTCGTTTGAGCGCGGAGGAAAAGGAGGATGTGATGAAACGCTTCCGTGCGGGCAAGCTGGACGCGCTGGTTTCGACGACGGTGATCGAAGTGGGCATCGATGTGCCGAACGCGACGGTGATGTTCATTCACGACGCCGGTCGTTTCGGTCTGGCGCAGCTTCATCAGCTTCGCGGGCGCATCGGACGCGGGGCGCACACGAGCTACTGCGTACTGTTTGTCGATGACAAGGATGAGGAGAGCCGCCAGCGCCTCGCGATCATGGAAGAGACGAGCGATGGCTTCCAAATTGCCGAGGAAGACCTGCGTCGTCGCGGTCCTGGCGATGTCCTGGGCCATGCGCAGAGCGGCCAGGCTCCGCTGCGCTTCGGTGAGCTGCTGGCGGACACGCGATTGGTGCGTCTGGCCCGGCAACTGGCGGAGAAGACGCTGGACGAGGATCCGCAGCTACAACGTCCGGCTTTGGCGGCGTTCCGGGAGGAGCCGACGGGGGCGGACAAGGCGCAGGCGATGATGCAGTGAGCCGCGAAGACCTGGGCCACGACCTCGCTGAGGACTTGACGGCCTGGGTTTTTACCCGGTCAGTACCGTGTGTCATGCATCCCGTCGCTCCCAGTTGCGCGCCTGTCGCGCTTGTGGACCAGACCGAGGTCGCCCGCAAACGGCGTCAGCGGAAGATGTCTCGTGCGCTGATGCTGACGCGGCTGCTGGTCTTGGGAGCGGCGGTCGCGGGTGCCGCGCTGGGCGTGGCGTGGTTGAAACATGAAAGCCCGCATCCGGTGGCCGTTGATGCCAGCCGTGAGTCTCCGCTGGTCGAGGCGCGGAGTTTGCAGCCGTTGCTGGAAACGGCCAGCCCGTCCCAGCTCGCCCCATACGCGGTGAAAAAGGGGGCTGCCGAGCCTGAGTCCCCCTTGTTTGTGGTGCAAAGGCCGCCTGCCACCCCCGTCGTCATGCCGGTCTGGCTGGTGGCCGATGGCGCGGGTTCGGCGGAGCGGTTGCGGCAGATTTTGCGCGACCGGGGCGCGCGGCAGATGGGTCCGGCGGTGCGTTTCGCCATGCTGAATGTGGGCGAGCTGCTCGGCATGACGGAAAAGGCGTGGAGCGCGGGCATGGAGACGGCCGCCTCCAGTGAGAACGAGGCGTCCGCCCTGCTGCTGACCTTTTATCTGCATCATCTCGATCGCGCCGGCGATGGGGCGGGCGTCAGGGCGTTCCGCCAGGCGCTGGAGCAGCGCATGCAGCGGTCGCGCGCGGTGCGGGAGTTCATCCTCGCAGGGCGGAGCGTGGCGGAATTCGAGGCGGAGATGGGGCGTTTGTACCGCGATGCCGGGATCGAGCTGCACTTCACCCGGCGCGGAGGCGTGGTGTTCCAGCCGTGACGCGTCCGGCGGGAGAGAATCCTTTTGCCCGTCCTGTGTTTTTCCTTTAATCCCTGCGCATTCCGAATGAAGACCTCCTGGCCCATCCGCCTCGTGCGCGCGTTGTTTTTCGCGTTTTCCGTCTTCATCGGCATGGCGATCGCCACCGGCCTGCAGCAGGAGGCGTGGACGGGCGCGGTGAGCGGCGCGGTGTTCATGGGGC
>JAEUHJ010000209.1 GCA_016795375.1 Verrucomicrobiaceae bacterium | reverse complement strand
GGATCGATCTCCTGCACCGCCTTGCGCAGCCTCTCGCGCATCTCCTCGTTCGCCTGCATCGCCTTGTCGCGTGATTCGATCACTTCGGGACGCTTCCATGCCTTCTCGAAGGCCGCGCGCACCTTCGTCCGCTCCTCCTCGGACAATTTTTCAAAGCCGCCGAAATGCTGGCGCCCTTTGCCTGGCATCATCCCAGGGCCTCCCGGCGGCCCCCGGCGCTCGCCATCGGCGCGGTGTGGCGCTCCTTCACCCGGCGGCGGCGGCCTTTCACCTTCCGGCTGCTGCGCGGAGACGGTGAGGACGATGGCTGGGAGGATCAGGGCCAGGAGGCGCATGGCGGGCATCTTCCCCCTCCACGCCGCTTTGGCAACCCTGCAGATGGTCTCGGTCTTCATCCTGCTCTGCAACCGGCCCGCGTGATGAAAGTTGCGCGCTTTCCCTCCGAACCGGATGCCACGACAGCATCAGAAACGCCGCACACTCGATTTGCCTGCCACCGGATTGGCTGCCAGTTTCCGCGCATGCCCTTCCTGCTCATCGTCGTCGTCCTGCTCGCCGGTCTTGCCCTCGTCCGTTGGGCGCGGGGGCGGCATGACAGCATGATGGGCAAAGGCTCGCGTGTGAACGCCCCCACCGCACACACCGGCGCGGAGATCGCCCTCCTCTTCCTCCGATCCGAAGGCGTGGACGACGTGCAGGTCGTCGAGCACGACGCCCTCGTCACCGACTACTTCGATCCCGCCCGCCGCCGCCTGTTCCTGTGCGGCGGCGTCGCACGCGGCACCACGCTCAGCGCCTGGGCCGTCGCCCTGCACGAGGCCGCGCACGCCTTGCAGACCGGCGACAGCCTCGGCGAGTTGAAATGGCGGCAGAGCTGCATCCGCATCAGCCGCTACCTGCCCACGCTCGCCGTGCTGGTCATCACCGCGCTCACCGCCTTCAAAATCCTCGTCCCGCGCCTCGCCATCCTCATCGCCGCCGCCGTGCTGCTGCTCGTCCTGTTGCTGAACCTCGGCAGCATGCCCACGGAGCTCAACGCCAACAAGCGCCTGCGCCGCTTCCTCGACGAACATCTCAAAAACCACGGCCAGGCCCACGAGCGTCTCAACGATCTGCTCTTCTGCATGGCCCTGCGCGAAACCGGCGACCTCCTCAGCTCCCCGCGCTACTTCTTCCTCAGCGCCCTGCCCGGCACCGGTAAATCACGGCCCGGTTGAAACGCTGGCAGCAGGCCGGATGTGTTGTGCGGAAATCCGGTTTCGAGGGGCGTCCATGACCACCTTCGCCCAACTATCCGGCTCATGACGCGCCATCACGCGCGATGCCGCCAAGCCGCCGGATAGTCCGGCGAACGAATGCCTTATCCTCGCGGTGCGCAATACGCCGGACACATCCGGCCTACGACGAGCGCGGCTCATCGAGCTCCCCGCACTGCAAGGAGCATTCTCACCGCGCGTTATGCTCCCATGGTCAGATCACTCCTCTTCCTGCTCCTCGCCACCGCCCTTGCCCACGCTGACACGCAGACCGCGCAGCACTACAGCGGCGATTTCGTCATCAAGGTCAGCTACCGCTACCTTTTGAGCAAACCGGAGGGCTACGAGGCCGATGCGAAGAAAAAGTGGCCGCTGGTCATCTTCCTGCACGGCAGCGGGGAGCGCGGCGCGGATCTCGGCAAGGTCAAGATACACGGCCCGCCGAAGCTGATCGCCGCCGGGCGGAGATTCCCCGCCTTGGTCGCCAGCCTGCAATGCCCGGCCAACGAGCTGTGGAATCCACATGGCGTGAAAGCGGTGACGGACCATCTCATCAAGACAGAGCGCATCGATGCCAGCCGCGCCTATCTCACCGGCCTGAGCATGGGCGGCTTCGGCACCTGGGAGACGGCGTTCGAGTACCCGCACACCTACGCGGCCATCGCGCCGATCTGCGGCGGCGCGGGCGTGCGCTGGGTGCAGGCAGAACGCCTGAAGCACCTGCCCTGCTGGATTTTCCACGGCGACAAGGACGGCGCGGTGCCAGTGGACAACAGCCGCAAAATCCACGCCGCGCTGGAAAAGGCCGGCGCGCCGGTGAAGCTGACGATCTACCCCGGCGTCGGCCACGACTCGTGGACGCGGACGTATGACGACCCCGAGTTCTGGAGCTGGCTCTTCGCGCAGAAGAAGCCGGAGGCGTGAGGAATGGGGAGCAAGCCCCTCCCCCCTCACAGCTCTCCCAGATTGCGGCGCAGGATTTCTTCGAGCCGTCCTGGCTGCAGGACGGTGATTTGTTTTCCGGCGACCTTGATGAGCTTGCGCTCGCGGAAGTCCGCCAGCGTGCGGGAGAGGGTCTCGCTGACGGTGCCGATCTCGGCGGCGATGACGCGCTTCGTGCGGTCGAGGTCGATGACCACCGCGCGCTCCGGCAGCGGGACGGGGCAGCGTTTGATGAGCCAGTTCGCCAGGCGGGTCTCGACGTCTTTGAGCGTGAGGTCGTCGAGCAGGCCCACGAGCACGCGCAGGTGCTGGCTCATGGCGCCGAGCATGCGCAGCGCCAGCTCCGGGCGGCTGCGCAGCAGGCCGAGGATGTCCGCCTTGGGGATGAGCAGCACGGTGGTCTGCTCGATCGCCCGCGCGTCCGCCGGATAGCCGCCTTCGCTGGCGAGGGCGGCCTCGGCAAAGGACTGGCCCGCGCGGAAGACGGAGATGACCTGCTCCTTCCCGTTCGCGCCGACGCGATGCACATTCACCGCGCCGCGCTGCACGACGTAGAAGCCCTCGGAGGCCGCGCCTTCATAAAAGAGATACTCACCCTTCGACAGCTCCTTCGGAATGACCAGCGCGGCGATGGTGTCCACCTCCTCCGGTGGCAGTCCGGTGAAGAGCTGGCAGCTCCGCAGCGTGCTGGCAAAGACGATGGTCCGCGCTGTGGTGTGAGGTCTGGGCATGGAGGGAATGCTATGCCGCTGCCGGATGCATTCCTCCAGTCAAGAATTGGCCTCGTCGGCGGCTTCACGCCAGAAATACGTCACCCAGCTCCCGTCGGACTGCGGCTCCACACGGGATGCGAAGCCCTCCCCGCCGAGTTTTTCGATGAGGGGCGAGGGCAGGAAGGGGGAGACGACGATGAGGCCCTCGTCCGTCCGAAGGGCGTCCACGCTCGCGCGGATCACGGTGAATGGATTGCCGCCGCGGGCGAGGAGCTTGCGGACATCGAGGCGTTTGAAGTGTTGCGGTTTCACAATTTCAGCGGTGGCAGGCGGCGCGCTCAGTCCCGGAGCAGCCGGGAGAAGACCCGACACATGGACTCGGTGAGGCGGGCGGGATTCGGGATGATGTCATAGCTGTGGCGGGTGAACATCGCCGGGAAAAATTCCGCCGCCTGCTTCTCCACGGCGAAGGCGTGCGTCTGGATGCCGTGCTGGCGGCCGGTCTCGATGGCTTTTTTCACGTCCTGGATGCCGTAGGCGCCTTCGTAGCGGTCGTAGTCGCAGGGACGGCCGTCGGTGATGAGCAGGATGATCTTCCGCCGCGCGGGTTCGCGGGCTAGCAGCTCCTGCGCGTGACGCAGCGCCGGGCCGATGCGCGTGTAGCCGGCGGGCTCCAGCGTGCCGAGGCGGGCGCGTGCCTGCGACCACGGCTCGGTGAAATCTTTGCGCAGCTCGAAGCGGCACGAGCGCCGGGTGTTCGAGCTGAAGCCGGCGATGGCGAGTTTCTCGATCGCGTCACCGAGCACCTCGCCGACGCAGAAGATGGTCTCGGTGATGAGGTCGAGCACGCGCTCGTTGTTCAGCCAGGCGTCGGTCGAATAACTCTGGTCGAGCAGGACGAGCGCGGCGATGTCGTGCAGGTCGCGCCGCACGTCGGTGTAAATCAACTCTCCGGGCGCGCCGCCGACGCGGCGGAGGACTTCGGCGTTGATGACGGCGTCGAGATCGAACTCCGGGCCGAGCGGCTGGCGGCGCTGGCGCAGGAATTCGGAACGCAGCGTGGCGAACTGCCGGCGCAGCCGGTGAAGAAGGGCGCGGTGCTTCGCGGCGGTACGCCCCACCCACGCGGCGTCGCCACGCGTGGCACGCCCGGCCTGCACGCGGCACCAGTCGGCGCGGTAGCCGCCGCGCCGGTGATCCCACTCGGGATACGGGATGCCGGGGCCGCGCGTGTCGTCGCCGACCTCGAGGCTGAGGCCGTCGAGGATGACATCGCTGCGGTAGATGGAGCGCGGGCGCTCGGCGGTGCGCAGGAGCTGGCGCATCTCCAGCTCGCGCAGCGCCTCCTCGTGGTCTTTGAGCGCGTCATCGTCGTCGGTCTTGCGCGGCGTGCCCTGGTATTCCTCGATGGATTCGACCTTCTCGAACACATGCTCCGGCATCTCCGCGCCGGGATTGTCGAGATGCTCGATGGCGATGACCTCGACCTCGGCCTGGCCCTGGCCGGTGATCTCGGTGACAGCCTGCGCGGGCGGGGCCTCCGGCCTGGCATCAAGAACCTGCGCGCTGACGGAGGCGGCGCGTGACGGCGACGGCAGCGTGCCCATGAGCTGCCAGAGGTCGGCGTCCGGCGGCAACGCGGCCCGCACGGCGGCGATCTTTTCATCGAGGCCGGGCAGCTCGTCCGCGCAGCGTCGCACGAGGTCGGGGAGAGGAATGCCGCCGTCCTTCAGCCAGCCCTGGCGCATGGCCAGCGCGGCGAAGACGGTCTTGAGCGTGAAGAGCTCCGCATTGGCCTCACGCGTGGTGGCGATGGAAAACTCCGGCGGCAGGAAGACGCGGCCTTCGGCGCAGAGCTGCGCGTTGCCCGTTTCAAACAACGCGAGCGGCTTTCCCGCCAGCGCCTGGGCCAGCAGCAGCAGACTCTGCCGCCGCCCGGCGAGCGTGGCACGCACGGCGTCGCGGGCGCGTTGCGCCGGGCGCATGAAGACACGGCGGTAGAGCGCCCGCAGGCCGACGAAGGTGTGCTCTTCCCAGTCGAGCATGACGCGGGGATTAAATGCCGATTTCCACCACCTGCCGCAGGGCGGTGAGGGCGTCGGGATCGTCGCTGAGCGGCTCGACGATGGCGCTGACGCAGGCGAGGCGGGGCGGCACACCGCGGGTGATGAGACGCGCGGCGGCGACGAGCAGGCGCGTGCTGGCGGACTCCATGAGCGAGAGCTCGCTGAGAGCGCGGATCTTCCGCCCGATCTGCACGAGCCGCTGCGCGACCGCCTTCTCCACGCCGGTCTCCCCGGTGATGATCCCGACCTCCACGGACTCCGGCGGATAGCCGAAGCTCAGCGCGACAAAGCGCTGCCGTGTGGAGGGTTTCAGCTCGCGCATCGAACGCTGGTAGCCGGGGTTGTAGCTGACGATGAGCATGAAGTCATCCGGCGCGCGCAAGGTCTCGCCGGTGCGGTCGAGGAAGAGCTCGCGGCGGTGGTCGCTGAGCGAATGGATGACCACGAGCGCGTCGGCGCGGGCCTCGGCGATCTCATCGAGGTAAAGCAGCGCGCCGCCGCGCACGGCGCGCGTCACCGGGCCGTCCACCCAGCGCGTGTCGCCGCCGAGCAGCAAGTGCCGCCCGAGCAGGTCGGTGGCGGAGGTGTCCTCGTTGCAGGAGACGGTGACGAGCTCGCGCCCGAGCTTCTCCGCCATGTGCTGGATGAAGCGCGTCTTGCCGCAGCCGGTCGGCCCTTTGACCATGAGCGGCAGGCGCGACTCATGGGCGTGGCGGAAAACCGTCTCCTCCTTGCCGACCGGCAGATAGAAGACGCTCATGACCGCGCCTCGGCCGGCGAGGATTCGATATCGGCACCGAGCGCCTCGTCCGTGGGCAGGCCGTGGCGGATGAAATTCCAGATGAAGAGCAGGATGCCGATGGTGAAGAGGCTGGCGGCGAGCAGGAGGCCGATGAAGTGCATCTCGATCTCATGCTGCACGGCGAGGAAGTCGAAGCCCATGCGGCGCTCCAGGTTCACCTGCGTGATGCCGGCCACGGCGAAGGCCCCGGTCATGAAGCTCATGCCGATGTTGCTGGTCCAGAAGGCCCAGGTGGCGACGGGGGAGTCCCACAGCTTGCGCCCGGTGAGCAACGGCATGGCGTAGGCCATGATGGCGAGCACGATCATCGCGTAGGCGCCCCAGAAGGCGAGGTGGCCGTGCATCGCGGTGACCAGCGTGCCGTGCGTGTACATGTTCACCTGCGGGATGGTGTGGGCGATGCCGAGGAAGCCCGCGCCGACGCAGGCCATGATGGAGCAGCCGAGGGACCAGGTCAGGGCGATCTTGTTCGGATGCTTGCGTCCGCCCTTCTTCGCCATGGCGAGCGCGTAGATGGCCATGCCGAGGAAGGCCAGCGGCTCCAGCGCGCTGAAGATGCCGCCGACGATGAGCCAGTAGCGCGGCGCGCCGATGTAATAGTAGTGGTGGCCGGTGCCGAGGATGCCGCTGAGGAAGGTGAGGCCGACGATGATGTAGAGCCATTTCTCCACCACCTCGCGGTCCACGCCGGTGAGCTTGATAAGCAGGTAGCAGAGGATGCCGCCCATGATGAGCTCCCACACGCCCTCCACCCACAGATGCACGACCCACCAGCGGTAGAAGGAATCCATCGTCTGGTTGTCAAAGTAGATCATGCCCGGCAGGTAGAGCAGCCCGGCAAAGAGCAGGCCCATGTAGAGCACCATCGACGTCGTGGTGTGGCGCTTGCCCTTCAGCATGGTCATGCCGATGTTCAGCAGGAACGCCAGCACGTCGATGACCACGAGGTAGTCCAGCGGGCGCGGGATTTCGAGGAACTTGCGGCCCTCCCAGACATTGAAATGGTAGCCGGCCAGCGCCGTCACACCCACGGCCAGGAAGGCGATGAGCTGGATGTACGCCAGCTTCGGCGACCAGAGCTCCTGGTCCGCCTCCTCCGGGATGATGAAGTAGGCCGCGCCCATGAAGCCGAGCAGCAGCCAGAAGACCAGCAGGTTGGTATGCACCGCGCGCGCGGTGTTGAAGGGGATCCACTGGTGCAGCACATCGAGGCCGACGTGTGCGAAACCCATGATGAAGCCATAGACGAGCTGCAGGACGAAGAGCAGCATGGCCGAGGCAAAGAACCAGTAAGCGACTTTTTGTGAGGCGAATTTCATGTGATGGAAAGGTGGGGGGTTAGTTGCCCAGGGAGGAGAGGAAGGTGACGATTTCCTCCAACTGCGCCGGCGTCAGCGGGATCTTCGGCATCTTGGTGTCCGGCTTGACCTTCGCCGGGTCGGAGATCCACGCGGCGAGCTCCGCCTTGTTCTTCCGTTTATAGACATCATCCAGCGGCGGCGCGCCGAGCGCGGCCCCGGCCATCCCGCCCTGACCGCCCAGCGAGTGGCAGCCCCGGCACGCCATCATGTCAAAGATCGCCGGCACCGGCTTGGTGGTCACCACTGGCGCCGCGCTGGTGGCCTTCATCTTCTCCGCCAGCGGCGGCTTGGCAGGGAAGCCGTTCAAATCCACGTTCCCGCACCATTCCAGGAAGGCGATGACGTCCTCGATCTGCGCATCATTGAAGTGGTAGTTCACCATCTTGCGGTCGTTGGGGAACATCGCCTCCGGATCCTTCAGGAACATCTTCAACCACGGCTTGCCGCGCCGTTCCACCGCCTTGGTCAGCTCCGGCGCGTAGTAGGCACCCTCCCCGAAGAGCGTGTGGCAGCCCATGCAGTTGTTGTCCTCCCAGATGTGCTTCCCGCGGTCCACCGCCGGGGTGATGTTCGCCTGCCGCGTCTGCGCGGGCACCTTCCGGTGGGTGTCGAAGGTCAGCGCGAGGAAGGCAGCGGTGAACACGCCGGTGCCGCCGAGGAAGAATATTTTTGCCTGGGATTTGCTGAGCATGATGAGTCGTGAGGTGATGTGGGTTGCAGGCGGCCAGCCTACACGCCGCCATCATTTCAAAACTATGACACAAGTCAATGCGTGGCGATAATATCAGCGCGAAGTGCGGGCACCGGCCCGCCCGCCCCGCACCCAACACAAGCCGACCGCACCATGATGGACACCAGCCACCCCGACCGCCCCTGCGACGCCCCCGCGCCCCACGGCCCCCACCGCAAGGACCTCTGGGAGCCGCCCGGCGGCGTGCTCGTCTGGATCATCGTCTGCCTCGAGCTGCTCACCTTCGCCGCCGGCCTCATTGTCTTCCTGGTGCAGAGCCGCGCCGGGCATGCGGCGTTCCAGGCCGGGCGCGCCGTGCTCAACCAGCCCATCGCGCTGGTGAACACCATGATCCTGCTCACCGGCGGCTGGTTCATGGCCAATGCCATCGGCCTGCTGCGCGCCGGACGCGACGGCGCCGCGCGCTGGACCGGCGCGGCCATCAGCGCGGGCTTCGCCTTCCTCCTGCTCAAAAGCGTGGAGTACGCCATCAAAGTCCACCACGGCATCGGCTTTGGCGACGACACCTTCTTCACCCTCTACTGGCTGCTCACCGGCTTCCACTTCCTGCACGTCCTGGTGGCCGTCGTCCTGCTCCTGGTCATGCGCTCCGGCCTCCGACGCGGCAAATACCACCCCGGCAATTTTGCCGACGTGGAGAGCGCCGGCATCTTCTGGCACATGTGCGACCTCATCTGGCTGCTGCTCTACCCGGTCATCTACCTCCTCCGATGAAAACAAACACCTGGATCCTCGTCGTCCTCCTCGGACTCACCGCCTCCGGCTTCGCCCTCAGCACCACCCTCTCCGGCCACTTCGCCACCGCCTGCATCCTCGGCGGTGCCGGAGTGAAGGCCGCGCTGGTCGGCTGGCGCTTCATGGATCTGCGCGACGCGCATTTCGTCTGGCGGCTCGGCTTCGCCGCGCTGCTTTGCCTCATCCTCGGCGTGCTCCTCCTGCTCGACCGCGTCCTGCTTCCGGCCTGATCATCCCGCCGGGCCGCGTTGCCACCGCCCCGCCTCCCCGCGCCGCGCAAAAAAAGACCGGCAGGCCGCCTGGGGGCTGGCGGTCCTGCCGGTTGTGACGTCAGCAAGGCTGACGGGACATCCTCATGCGGCGGCCGGCGTTTTGGCGGAGGTCAGCGCTTTTGCGGCGGGGAAAAGCACCGCGTTCTCCAGATGGATGTGCCGGTGCAGATCCTCCTCCAGATCCGCCAGACCGGCGAAAAGTGCTCGGTAGGTGTTGCATGCCTCCGGCGGCGGCTGGAAGCCGTGGCTCAACTCGCGCAGCCGCTCCAGCGCCGCGCCCGCGTCCTCATGCTCGTGCATCATGCAGGCGACCGGCGCGTCGAGATTGGACGGACCCGCCTGACCGCGACTCAGCGCCGTGATTGCCGGAAAGAGCACCTGCTCCTCCTTCATCATGTGGTCGGTGAGTTCCTCGGAGAGGCCGTTGAACACCTTGAAAACTTCCACCAGCGACGGCGTGTGCCCGCCATGCACCTGCGCCACGCGCTGCGACATCGCATAGAGACGCGGCAGCTCCCGGCGCAGAAATTCGTGATGCGTCTCCACGATGTGAGCCACCAGCTCCGGCAGCGGCAGCTCCGCCGGATTCTTGCCGACGGGCGTCTTGTCCGCCAGTTCCGCCTCGATCTGCTCGATCACGGCATCCAGCGCCACGCCCTTGTTCGCGCAGGCCTCGCGCACCGTGCGCGCGCCCTGGCAGCAGAAGTCGATTTTGAAAGACTGGAAAATGCGGGAGCGGCCCGGGCGCTCGGCGACGAGTTCCCCCACGGTGCGGTCGGGGAGCGGCGTTCCAGGAGGAGAGATGACATTGGGGTGGTGGCTCATAGGGCCGCACGATGGCCCCGCCCCGGCGGTCATGCGTTGACCGAAGTCAACGTCCCCCCGCATCCACTTTGCCATCAGGGGCGCCCTTGCAGCCGGGGAGCGCTGCCCCCGGTGCGCTGCCCCCCCGGCTCAGCGAGCCGGGCCACAGATCAACCGTCCCTCCACCCCCGAGGCTCCGGCATTATGTTTTGCGTTGCGTTTTGACACACTCCAGCCTCATGAACGCGCCCGCTGCTTTCACCGCGGTCACCACGACCGTCCGTCCCATCGGCACCGACACGGTTTTCCTGGCCCTGAGCGATCCGACCCGGCGGCAGATTCTCAGCGCGCTCTTCGACGGCCAGCCGCACGCCGTGGCCGGAATGGGCGGCTCCCAGGCGAAGCGCCGCGACCTCCTGCGCAAACACTGCGAGGTGCTGGCGAAGTCCGGACTGATCCTCCGCGAAGACCACCCGCAGGACGCCAGGCGGTCGGTCTATCAACTCGCCCCACAGATGAAGCCCCTCACCACGCCGGAGGGCGTCCGCATCCTGGACTTCGGCTGCTGCATCGTGCGCTGTTGAGCAGTCCCGCTTTCAGAACATGTCTCAGGTCAGCATGTTGAGGGCAATCGCGGACAAAAGAACCGCTAATTTGACGCTCATATGACGCTGATAAATGCAGAGCCATCAGCGTCACGTTAGCGACGCATCAGCGGTAAAACAGATTCCCACACATGGATGACGCACGGCATCTCCTCGATCTGGCGGACGAGAGTACGGGAGGATATTCATCTCCTTTGGAGAAGCTGGTACCGAATGGCGCGTATGCTCCTCATGCACCTTCCAACCTGTCTGCCGATCTTTTTATCTGTCATCACGACCACTTTTGCAGGTGCCCAGACGCTCCCCGGCACCACACTACTCACGCCCAATTCGGATTTCTCCGCCTCGATGGTCGCGGGGATCGACAGGATGGCGCTGCGGCTTATCGAGGAGTCGAAGACGGCGCGCAAGCCGACGCGGGAGAAGCTGAAGGCGGCGCTGGGCATCGTGGATGCGCGGGTTCCGTTCACCGCGCTCGAGCTTGTCGGTGACACGGCGGCTCCGGCGCTGCTGCATGAGACGGAGCAATGCCGCGTCTTCCGCGTGCGCTGGCCGGTGTTCGACGGTGTGCATGGCGAGGGGCTTTACATTCAGCCCAAGGGCAAACCGCATGCGCGGGTGATCTACCTGCCGGACGCGGACGGCACGCCGGAGAAGCTGGTGGACGAATGGCTGCTCACGACGGGCTGCGAGGTCGTCATCCCGGCGCTGGTGAACCGCGATTCGGAGTTCAGCACGAATGACAAGTTCAACGCGAGGACGAATTGCTCGCATCGCGAGTGGGTGTATCGCCAGAGCTATGAGCTGGGTCGCCACCTCATCGGCTATGAGGTGCAGAAGGCGCTCTCCATCGTGGACTGGTTCAAATCGCAGCCGGAGCAGGTGCCGCTGCTCATCGCCGGCATCGGCGAAGGCGGGATGCAGGCGCTGCACGCCGCAGCGATCGACGAGCGCATCGACAGTGTGTACTCAATGGGCTACTTCGCGCCACGTGAGGGCGTGTGGCAGGAGCCCATCGAACGGAATGTCTTCGGCCTGCTGCGTGATCTGGGCGACGCGGAGATCGCCAGCCTCATCGCGCCGCGTCCGCTGGTGCTGCAGCATCTCTTTTACCCGAACCGTGTGGTTTCGATGGAGGCTCCGAAAGGGGTGAGAGCCATCGCCGCGCCCGGAAAGCTCACCGCGCCGGATCTGGCCGCCTTTGATGCCGAAATCGCCCGCGCGAGGGCGCTCGCGCCCACCGGCCGCATCCTCTCCGCCACGCAGGAGACGAACAATGCGGAAATCATCCGCCACCTGCTGCCGGAGGACAACGCGGAGGCGGCGCTGAAGTCGCTCAAAGTCACCGGAGCCACGATCGCGATCAAGCCGGACGCCACCCGCCAGAAGCGCCTCGTGCGCGAGCTGGAGGCATTCACGCAACGGCTCATCTTCAGCACGGAGAGGGAGCGCGACGAGACGTTCTGGAAGAAGCTGCCCCTGAAATCCCTCGTGGAGTTTGAGGCGCACACCGCGAAGGAGCGGGACCGCTTCTGGAACGAGGTCATCGGCCGCCTGCCTGATCCCGACAAGCCGGTGAACGCGAGGAGCCGCTTTGTGCACGAGACGGACAAGGTGTCGATTTACGAGGTCACGCTCGACGTGTGGCAGGATGTGTTCGCGTGGGGCTGGCTGTGTTTGCCGAAGGATCTCAAGCCCGGCGAGAGGCGCCCCGTCGTCGTCTGCCAGCATGGATTGGAGGGGATACCGGAGGACACGATCACCACCGACGAGAAGAACCGCGCCTTCGGAGCCTACAAAGCCTTCACCTTGCGCCTCGCCGAACAAGGATTCATCACCTTCGCACCGCACAATCCGTATCGCGGCATGCACGCCTTCCGTACTTTGCAGCGAAAGCTCAACCCGCTGGGCCTCACGCTCTACAGCGTCATCAACGGCCAGCACCAGCGCATCCTCGAGTGGCTGAAGGCGCAGCCCTTCACGCTGCCGGAGAAGATCGCCTTCTACGGACTGAGCTACGGCGGGAAATCCGCCATGCGCACGCCTGCGGTGCTCAAAGACTACTGCCTGAGCATCTGCAGCGGCGACTTCAACGAATGGGTGCGCAAGTGCGTGAGCACGGACATGCCGATGAACTACACGCACACGCACGAATACGAGATCTGGGAGTGGAACATGGGCCGCACCTTCAACTATGCGGAGATGGCCGCGCTGATCGCCCCGCGGCCGTTCATGGTGGAGCGCGGCCACAACGACGGCGTGGGCACCGACGAATGGGTGAACTACGAGTTCGCCAAGGTCCGCCGCCTTTATGACAAGCTGCGCATCGGCGGGAACACGACCATCGAGCACTTCGACGGGCCGCACACCATCCACGGCGTGGGCACGTTCGAGTTTCTCAAGGAGAAGCTGGGGTGGCGGTGAGGGCGGCGGGAAGGTTGCATTCGCCGCGTCTGCCGCTAGGCTCGCGGCGTAAACCCAACGCAAATCATGCAAACACCCCGAATCACCGCCTACCTGAAAACCTACTGTGGCTGGAGCGAAGGCGTCCGCGCCATCTTCCGCAAATACGACCTGGCCTTCGAGGAGAAGGACATCATCAAGAACCCCGCCTTCCGCTGGGAGATGGAGCAGAAGAGCGGCCAGCCGCTGTCCCCCTGTGTTGAGATCAACGGCACCATGCTCGCCGACATCAGCGGTGACGAGGTGGAGGCATGGATGACGCAGAACGGCCTGCTCGTGAAAAGCGACGCCGCCGCCGACGCGCCGACCGGCTCCTCCTGCACCGACGCGCAGCACGCCGCCATGGCGGCAGGACAGGTGGGCAATCTGAAGTTCGTGGGCTGAGCCGTCAGGACTGCGAAGAGATTTACAGAGTTAACGGGATTGAGTTTCCAGGCTCACTCTGTTAATCCTGTTTTCATGTCCCCCCGCCTCATCCTCTCCGCCGCGCTGCTGGCCCTCGTCTCCTGCAACTCCATCTACTACGCCGCCTGGGAGAAGCTGGGCTATGAGAAGCGCGACCTGCTCAAGAGCGCCGTCAAAAAGGCGCGTGGGGAGCAGAAGAAGGCCGGTGAGCAGTTCCAGGACGCGCTGACACAGCTCAAGAAGCTCACGAACTACAACGGCGGCAGCCTCGAGAGCGCCTACAACCGCTTCAAAGGCGAGTATGAAAGCTGCGAGGCGCGGGCGACCGCCGTGCGCGGCCGCATCCGCGAGGTGGACACCGTGGCGCGCGATCTTTTCCGCGAGTGGGAGAAGGAGATCCGCCAGTATGAGAACGCCTCCCTCGCCGCTGACAGCCGCCGGAAGCTGGCGGACACGCGCGCCCGGTTCGAGCCGCTGTCGAGCTCCCTCCATGCCGCCGAGTCCACGATGGATCCCGTTTTGCGCCAGTTCCGCGACCAGGTGCTCTATTTGAAGCACAACCTCAACGCGGCGGCCATCGGCTCCCTGCGCGGCAAGGCGGACGACATCCAGGGCGACATCCAGCACCTGCTGGAGCAGATGAACCGCTCTATCGCGGAGGCGGATCGGTTCATCCAGACACTGTGAGGATGCAATATCCTGCCGCGCGCGGGCGGGATAGATTTCATGCTTGCCGACTGGAACGCGGTTTCATAGCCTCGCCGTTCTTCCACACCCAGCCATGAAATTGCATCACATCCTCAAGCTCGCGCTCGGCCTGCTGGCCCTCCCCGCGCTCTCCCGAGCCGACACCATCCAGCCCGGCGGCAAACTGCCTGGCAATCCTGCCATCGCCCTCGTGAAGATCGCGGACGGCCTCGTCGATCCCGTCGCCGTCGCCGGTGCGCCGGATGGCAGCGGTCGTCTGTTTGTATGCGAGCGCCCGGGTGTGATCCAGATCGTCAAAGACGGCAAAGTGAACAAAAAGCCCTTCCTCGACATCAAGGACAAGACCATCAGCTCCTTCCTTGAACTCGGCCTGTTCAGCGTGGCGTTCCATCCGAAGTTCAAGGAGAACGGCCGCATCTTCTTTTGCTACTCCGACATGTGGTTCAACGGCGCCAGCCTGGTCTGCGAGGTCAAAGCGAAGAAGGACAAGCCCGATCAAGCCGACATGGACAGCATCAAGGTGCTCATGCAGCTCGACTTCCCCTACTGCAATCATCACGGCGGCCAGATCGCGTTCGGGCCTGACGGTTTCCTTTACATCGGCAGCGGTGATGGCGGCTGGGAGGGCGATGTCATCAGCGCCGGCCAGGATCTGCACACGCACATGGGCAAGATGCTCCGCATCGATGTGGACACCTCCACGCCCGACCGCAATTACAGCGTGCCGAAAGACAACCCCTTCCTCACGCTGCCGCAGCAGATGACGTTGTTCGGCGTCACCGAGCTGGCCTTCTCGAAGATTCATCCGAAAGCCCGCCCTGAAATCTGGGCCTACGGCCTGCGCAATCCGTGGACCTTCAGCTTTGATTCGAAGACAGGTGATCTTTGGATCGCCGACATCGGCCAGAATCACTGGGAAGAAATCAACATGCAGCCCGCGAGCAGCAAAGGCGGCGAGAACTACGGCTGGAAGTTCATGTGCGGCAGCCATGTCTTCCCGCAGGTCGAGAAAAAGAATGCGGACGGCACCTCCACCAACGTGGACGGCGAAGGCACCGCGCGCGTGGGCATCCTGCCCGTGGCCGAATACAGCCACGTCGATCAGGGCAACTGCGTGATCAACATCGGCGTCAGCCGCAGCAAGGCCCACGCGAGCCTCGAAGGCATTTACTTCTGCGCCGACTGGGGCAGTGGCAAAGTCTGGGGCATCGCCAAGGACGGCGGCAAATACCAGATGCAGGAGCTGCTCGATCTCGACACTCCGCTGCGCCCCACCGGCAGCGGTTTTGATGCCGAGGGCAATCTCTACCTCACCCACGCCACCGCGAACTACGGCGGCCCCGTCGATCCCTACACCAGCGAACGCGGCGCGCTCTGGAAGCTCGTTCCGGCCGATAAAGTGCCTGCGGGTGCTGAAACAGCGCCTTTGCAGAAGAAATAGCACCTCTCCATCAGCCGGTGATTCCAATGAGCAGCCAGCACTGGCTGCTCATTGTTTTCACCCTCCAGGACGAAGCCGTCCGCGAACACACGGCGGACATCTTCAAACATGCCGCTCCGGCACGACGACGCGCAGGGCGGGCAGATCAGCCATGATGTTCTGGCTGCGCATGAGCGTTTCGCCGATGAGCAGCGAATCGGCGCCGGCCTCGGCGAGACGGAGGGCGTCAGCGGGCGTTTTGATGCCGCTTTCGGCGACGAGGACGATGTCGTCGGGCACTTCCTCGGCGAGATCCTCGGTGGTGCCGAGATCGACGGTGAAACTCTTCAGATTGCGGTTGTTCACGCCGATGATGCGCGCGTCGGTGGCGAGGGCGCGTTCGAGCTCGGGCAGGTCGTGGACTTCGACCAACGCATCAAGCTGGAAGGTCTGGGCGACCTCCAGGAGGTGTTCGAGCGTCGGCTGGTCGAGCGCGGCGACGATGAGCAGGATGGCGTCCGCCCCGGCGACGACGGCCTCGAATATCTGCGCCTCGTGGATGATGAAATCTTTGCGCAGGCAGGGGATGTCGAGCTGCTCGCGGATGAGCGTGAGGTAATCGAGGCGGCCCTGGAAGTATTTTTCGTCCGTGAGGACGGAGATGGCGCTGGCGCCGGCCTTCTCATAACCACGGGCGATGGTGAGCGGGTCGAAATCGGCGGCGATGGTGCCGGCGGAGGGCGAGGCGCGTTTGACCTCGGCGATGATGCTCAGCCGCGTGGGATCGGCGCGCAGGGCGTCATAAAAGGAACGCACGTCGTCGCGCTGCATCGCGGCGGCGCGGAGTTTGTCAGCGCGGGGCAGCAGACGTTGCAGCTCGGTGTGCTTGTGGGCGATGATTTCGTCCAGCTTGTTCATGGGGCGCGCATGGTGGCGGCACGCGGGCGTTGTGCAACCTCCGCATGATGCCAAAATACGCACGCAGCGGATTCTTGACGCGGGAGGTGATGCGGGCTTTCTCCAGACAATGCCTGAAACAAACATCACCCCCGCCGCCGTGATCGAGCTGCTCACCACCGAGCATATTGTCGAGCCGCAAGACCGGATCGCGCCGGACACGGATCTTTTCGCGATGGGCCTGGACTCGATGGCGATGATGCAGCTGCTGCTGCACATCGAGACGCGCTTCCAGGTGACCGTCCAGCCGTCCGAGATGACGCGTGAGCGCTTTGCCACGGCAGGAGCGCTGGCCGCGTTTCTGGGAGAAAAACGCCGACCCGCAGCCTGATGCCGACGCTGCCCGCCACGACGGTCGATTTTTTCCTCGCCGGGCTGGAGGCTTTCATGAGCCGAGACGGCCAGGGGCTGCACCGGGCGGTGACGATGCTCAAACTGACAGGCAAACCAGACCCGGAGACGTTGCGCCGAGCCTGGGAGCAGGTTCATGCGCATCATCCGATGCTGGGCGCGCGATTGAAACGCGCCTGGCGCGGCTGGCGGCTCGTGTGGAAAATTGGCGACCCGGTTCCGGCGCCTCCGATCACCTGGCATGTTCCGCATTCGCAGCCGCCGGGCGAGGCGGTGATCCAGGCCCGGTTGCAGGGAGTATGTGACGGCAGGGCGTTCGACGCGCCTTTGCTCCTGGAGGTGTTTCCATGGGGGGATGAAGGCGCACATGTCATCCTGCTGACCTGGCGCCATGCGCTGCTGGACGGGACGGGAGTGAACCTGCTGCTGGAGAAACTGGCCGCCGGAGCCTGCGCATCGGGACCGACGGAACCCGGTGTGCCGCGGCGTGAAAGCATGGGGCGTGTCTTCAACCGGGCGCTGCCCCTGATGAGACGACTGCATGCCATGACACGGGCCGGCTGCCTTTCCACCTGGGTCAAAGGCATGCCGCAGGCGGATGCGCCAGCTTTCAAAGTGCTGGAGCTCTCCACTCCGCAATCACAGGTCGCCTTCATGCGCCTGCGCGCGTCCTGCGGCGATTTTTTGCAGATGCCCTTTTATGCGGCCATCGCCGCGCGGGCTCTACGCCGCCTGCATGAGCTGCGCGACTGGCACAGCCCGGAGATTCATGTGCAGCTCCCCTTCCAGGCCCGCGGCCGCAGCCGCGACCTGATTTTCGGCAACCACATGGGCACGCTGCCGTTGTTTCTGGAGTCCGCCGCACTGGCAACGATGGACCGGGCGGTCCCGCATCTCCTGGAGCAATACCGCGAAGCCATGCGGCTGGACATGGTGAACGCTTCAGACGCACTCATGACGCTGGCGTCCCATATGCCCGTGAAATGCTTCATCCCGGCCGTGAGACTGGTGAATTGCGGCCAGATTTGCAGCCTGTTCCACTCCCACACCGGCGCTTTTTTACCGGGAAGATCTGGCTTTGCCGGGGCGGAGCTCCAAAACGTCTGCACCATCCCCGGTGTGAGCTCCCCGCCCGGCCTGGGTGTCTTTTTTTCAGACTACGCAGGCCGCATCACTGTCACACTGGCATGGCGGGCGGCAGGCTTGTCCGAGGTCGAGGCCGGGATTCTCTCACAGCAGATTCTGACTGATCTGACTGGTGATTAAGGCGGCATTTGCCCGGAAAACGATGGGAAAAGTGCCAGGGAACCGCGACATGGACAGGCAGGCTGCCGTTGCTTCCGTCAGGACCTGGCGGGGTTCGCAAGCTGAGCATCCGCGGCCCCTGACAGCCCCTGTTCTAGCCGCAGGGACCACCCGGCACAAGCGGGATTCCAGGAGAAGGGTGAATTGACCGAAAATTGGTGTTGTCGAAACACAGGCCATCCGGTAAAAATCAGGCTCTTAATTCTCAAATCCGCTCCCGTCATGGTCTGGAAAATTCTCTCCGCACTCACCGCCGTCTGCCTCGGCATTGCTTTCTATTTTGCCTCTCCGTGGTGGGGCAACCCGAAATTATTCGACGCAGAAAAGAAACGCGAGGCTTATTCCAAGGCCAACCTTGAGGAGCAGAAAGCGCAGATCGCCAAGGCCGAGGAAGCCAGGAAGAACCGAGAAACCCAGCTTGCCACTGCCAACAAGGATCTCGAAACCGCCAAGACGGCTGTCGTGGACACCACCGCCAAGGCCCAGACCAAGGAGCAGGAACTGGCCGTGGTGAAAACCAATCTGGAGCAGGTCGCCAAGCTGGTGAATGACCTTCAGAAGCAGATCGACGACGCGGGCGACATCAAATCCCTGCTGGCTCAGATCGAAAGCATCAAAAAAGAACGCGGCGAGAAGGAAGGCGAGCTGGCCAACCAGAACCAGCGCCTGGCCGCCGCGCAGGAAAGGGTCAACCAGCTCACCACCGCTGCCAAGGCTGCTGAGGAGCGCGAGGCGCGTGGACGCCGCGGCATCGTGGACGATGATTTCACCGCCAAAGTCGCCCAATCCTTCACCGATTGGGGTTTTGTGGTGCTCAACAAGGGCAACGGCGGCGGCGTGTTCGCCAATGCCGACCTCGAAGTGAAGCGCGGCAAGGAAACTGTCGCCAAACTCAAAGTGCGCAACGTCGAGCAGAACTCCTCCGTCGCCGACTTGATCAAAGGCACCCTCGCCGAAGGCGAACGCATCCGCCCGGGCGACCTTGTGGTGGCTTCCGCCGAGCAGAGCGCCAAGACAGCCGCGCCAAAATCGACCGGAGCCAGCACCGCCCCGGCCGCGCCAGGCGCTCCTGCCGCTGCTCCTGGTGCCCCGGCAGCCGCCGCGCCTGCCATGGGTGGTGGAGATCCGTTTGGCGCCCCTGCCGCTGCTCCTGGCGCTCCCGCTGCCGCGCCCGCCATGGGTGGTGGAGATCCGTTTGGTGCCCCTGCTGCGGCTCCAGCCGCGCCTGCCATGAATTCCGACCCGTTTGGCGCTGCTCCTGCGACGCCGCCTGCCGGTACCGCGCCAGCCACCCCTCCTGCGGGTGGAGCCAAGCCGCCGAGCACGGCAGATCCCTTTGGAGCCGCCCCCCCTCCCGCTCCCAAACCTTGATTTTTGACCTGCTTCCAAACCGCCACGTTCCCGCACATCGCCCCAAGCATTTTCCGTCATGACCAAAGTCCTCTTCATCCTCAGCGCCGTGGTGATCGTCGTCGCCAGCTTTTTCGCGCATCAAAACGGCCGTGAGTTCGCCAATGTGCGCAACAGCATCGCCGGCATCAATGCCAGCATTGTGAAGGAAAAACTGACGGAGAAAACCGTCGTCGGAAAAGTCAATCAGCTCGTTGCTGACGTCACCCGCGTCCAGGGAGAGCTGGACGCCGAGTCAGAGCGTCTCAAAGCTCAGAAAAACCGCCTGGCCCAGGCCGAAAGCGAAGCCACCCGCACCCAGACCGAACTCGACACCAAGGTCAAAAAACAGCAGGAGCTTGCCAAAATGCTGGCGGACCTGCCCAAGGATGTCAAACCCGAGACCATCGCGGAGGACATCGCCCGCCTGAAGAAGGAAAAGCTCGACTTTGAAACCCAGGCCGAGGCCAAGAAGAAAGAAGTCACCGCCGAGGAGGAGAAGATCGCGGGCGTGCAGAAGCGCCTTGATGATGTCGTCCACAAGATCGAGGAACGTCGCAAGAACTTTGAACGCAACAGCCTGACCTCCCGTGTTGTGGCCGTCAATTACGACTGGGGCTTCGTGGTGATCGACGCTGGCAAATCCACCGGCCTCACCCAGGACACCAAGCTCATCGTCACCCGCGGTGCCCAGACAGTCGGCAAGATCAGCGTCATGAATGTCGAGGCCCGGGCCGCCATGGCCAGCATCGTTCCCGGTGCCGTCGTCAATGGCGAACTCATCATGCCCGGTGACCGGGTGATCCTGGAGAACCTGGTGCAGAACTGATTGCGCAGGCGGAACGGCGACGATGATGAACACACACCTTCCGTTGAAGTCCGTCCTTCTGCTGGTTGTTGCAGCCTGCTCCCTGGCGTCCTGCGCCTCGAACGAGCCGCAGAGAAAGAAGGTCGTTGGGCCGGACAGCAGTGGTTACAGCAACCTGCCGTGGAACCGCCCCAGGTCCTGGGAAGGCAATGCGCGCTCTCCGTTCGGCGCCATGGGCGGCATGATGCAGAGCCGTTGAGCCGCCTTTTCGGACGAATGCCACGCAGCGCGGGCATCAAGACGCGGGCTGCAGCAGCGCCTCGCCGTTCTCCGCCCTCACCACACGGTAAAAACACGTCGGGCGCTTCGTGTGGCAGCAGCCGCCGCCATGCTGTTTGACCCGCAGCACCAGCGCGTCCTGGTCGCAGTCCGTGCGTATCTCCACGACTTCCTGCAACTCACCACTCGTCGCCCCCTTGTGCCAGAGCTGGTTCCGGCTGCGGCTCCAATACACCGCCTGGCCGAGCTCCAGCGTCATTTTGAGGGATTGCTCGTTCATGTAGGCCAGCATCAGCGGCTTTCCGCTCTCGGCATCCACGGAAACCGCCGGGATCAGCCCGTGCTCGTCAAATTTCGGGGCAAACAACATGCCTTCTTCGATGGCTTGCTTCGATTCACGGCTGGCGAATGAGATGGGTGCTGACGCGGACATGGGAGACCATGCTAGCGGCTCATTTTGCCCGCGCAACACCGGGATGCCGCCTGCGATTCGCCTCCTGCTTCAGGAACAACGGCTCCAAGGTTTCACGAATCCAGGTGAAGGCGGCTTCCAGCCCCTCGCGCTGATGGATGACACCGATCTCTGCCTCGACGGCGGTGGGATTGCCGTGGCAGGCGAGGAACTGGTTGCAGGTGAAGCGCGTCTTCATCTCCGCATCGACTTTGCCATGCGTGCGCAGGATGTGGGAGCGCACGTAGAGTTCGAGCACGGCATCGCCGATCCACGCGTTTTCGCGCAGGCTCTGGGTGAGGTCGGAAGACTTTGGCGATGCCATGACTGCATCGGTATGAAGCATGCCGTCGAGATCAACCGGCGATCACGGCCCCTTCACCGGTGTTAGCACGAAGTCATTGTTCTCAAAGCTGAGCATGTGGTTGCTGAGTTCGGCGATATAGCGCAGGGCTTCGATGACGGGAATCTGTTTGAGGTCGAGTTCGATGGATGATGCCGGATCACCTGGCTGGATTATGATGCTGACGCCATTGTGTGCAGTATCCAGTTCACGTGATTTGATCCGAATAAGCTCCACGGCTTCCTTCAAGGTGGCTCCAGACAAGGCGACATGCGGCAGGATTAGCGAGCTTGCCAGGCCTTTCACGGCGGGTGGGGCAGCGGGCGCTGTGTTTTCTTCCGTGATCACCACGGCGAAGCTATCGTAACGGAGTGTTACGCCTGCAATCTCGGCGCAGTAGCGAAGTGCTTCGCTGAGGGGAATGTCCTTCAAATCCAAGGAAATCTTTGGCCGCTTGTCATTGGTTCGGAGCTTCAGGACATAATTCAGTGTCATCGTCGCGCTGGTATGGTCGTCGGCATCCAGGCATACACGGCTTACGCGAAGGTATTCGACGGCTTCCTCGATGGTGGCGCCTTGGAATTGAACCGTTGGAAGAATGGTTTTCTCCATTGCGAGCTGGTGCGCGTTCGTTGAAGGGCCTTTGGATGGCCCTCGCTCGTCATCCTTTTCACGGACTGCCACCGCTTGAGGCTCCACCACAAACTTTAGGCCAACCGACTCAGTGATGTATCGCAGGGTTTCGCTCAGCGGCATGTCCTTGGGCTTCAGGCCATCAATGGCAGGCAGATTTTTCACGTTACCGCTGATGATGACAAAGTTGACACCCTTCTGTGAGGTTTTCGTTATCGTCGGGTCGAACTCCCGGCTTTTGACTCGAAGAAACTCCAAGGCATCTTCCAGAGTGACGTCTGTTGGGGGGAAGTCAGGAATGATGATTCGATTCAATTTAGCCCCAAGTGATTCCGTGGGCTTTTCTGGTGTCGGAGGAGCGGAACAGCCGTTTCCTGCGAGCAGGATGGTCAGCAGGAGGAGCGCGATGACACCTTTGTTCATGCGGCCAGTGTAGCGTATAAGAAGACGGTTTGGGAAGCCGGATCACGTCCCTAAACCTGCTGGCAACAAGGTTGACACTCCCCCCCCCTCGCGGTAGGACTGCCGCCCTCAAAAATCCAAAATACCCCACAAGAATATGGTCAAAATCGGCATCAATGGTTTCGGGCGCATCGGCCGCCTCGTGTTTCGCGCAATCTGTGATCAAGGCCTCCTGGGCAAGGAGATCGACGTCGTCGCCGTGAACGACCTCGTCCCGGCCGACAACCTGGCCTACCTCGTGAAATACGACTCCACGCAGGGCAAGGCCCGTGAGAACGTGTCCTCGAAGAAATCCAGGCCCGACCTCGCCGAGGACGACGTGCTCGTGGTCGATGGTCATGAGATCAAGTGCCTCGCCGTGCGTGAAGGCCCCGCCGCGTTGCCCTGGAAGGCGCTGGGCGTGGACATTGTCGTCGAGTCCACCGGTCTGTTCACCGAGCGCAGCAAGGCGCAGGGCCACATCGACGCCGGCGCGAAGAAGGTCATCATCTCCGCCCCCGGCAAGGATGAAGACATCACCGTGGTCATGGGCGTGAACCATGAGAAGTATGACGCCGCCAAGCATCACGTCGTCTCCAACGCGAGCTGCACCACGAACTGCCTCGCGCCTATCGTGCATGTGCTGCTGAAGGAAGGTTTCGGCGTCGCCGAGGGCCTCATGACCACCATCCACTCCTACACCGCCACGCAGAAGACCGTGGACGGCCCGAGCAAGAAGGATTGGAAAGGGGGCCGCAGCGCCGCCATCAACATCATCCCCTCCGGCACCGGTGCCGCCAAGGCCGTCGGCCTGGCCATCCCTGAAGTGAAAGGCAAGCTCACCGGCATGTCCTTCCGCGTGCCGACGCCGACCGTTTCCGCTGTCGATCTCACCGTGAAGACGGAGAAGGAGACCAGCTACAAGGAAATCTCCGCCGCCATGAAGAAGGCCAGCGAGACCTACCTCAAGGGCATCCTCAACTGGACCTCCGACGAGGTGGTCAGCTCCGACTTCATCCACGACCAGCACAGCTCCATCTTCGACGCCGGCTCCGGCATCGAGCTGAACAGCAAGTTCTTCAAGCTCGTGAGCTGGTACGACAACGAGTGGGGCTACTCCAACCGTGTCGTCGATCTCGTGAAATACATCGTGAGCAAAGGCCTGTGATTTGAAACAGCCGCAGCAACCTTGAAAGCCTTCGACGGGCCGGCTCACGCGAGCCGGCCCGTTTTGTGTCCAGCTCATCTCCCAATTCCCATGAATCGTTTTCCTCTTTTCCAACCATGTCCCTGCTATCCCAGCTTCAACTCCTGCCCAGAGCCTTCTGGGTTCTGGTAGGAGCCACGTTCGTCAACCGGTTCGGCGTGTTCGTCGTGCCGTTCCTGACCTTGTTCATCACCCGGAACGGCAACACTGCGGCGCAGGCCGGTTACGCCGCGGCGGCCTACTCGCTCGGCGGATTCGCCGCCGCATGGATCGGCGGCTGGATGGCCGACCGGCTCGGCAGAAATGTCACAATGGCCGTCTCGTCGCTCGCAGGAGCGCTGTGCATGCTGACGATGTCACAGGCCGTTGATTGGCGCGTGCTGGCGCTGCTGGCATTCATCACCGGAGCGATCAATGAAGCCGGTCATCCTGCCAGCGCCGCGCTGGTGCAGGACATCGTGCCGCCGGAACACCGCGTCATCGCCTTCGCCGTGCAGCGCTTTGCCGTCAATCTTGGATGGTCACTCGGCCCTGCGACGGCCGGTTTCCTTGCCGAGCATTCGTTCTTCTGGCTGTTCGTCGTCGATGCGGCCACATCGGCCTTCTTTGGTATCATCGCCTGGTTGTTCCTGCCGCGTGGCAGGCGCACACCGGCTGAACATGCCGGCTGGAAGCACGCATGGCAGTCGATCCGGGCCAATCATGCGTTTCTCGCGCTGTTCGGTGCCTGCGTGTGCGTCGCGTGGATCTTCCGGCAGACGAACACCACCTTTCCGCTGCATTTCGAGCGCAACCACCTGCCGCTGCATCTCTGCGGCATGGTGCTGGCTTTGAACGGCGCGATGATCTGCCTCATGGAGGTGCCGCTGGCCGCCGGGTTGCGTCATTGGCCGGTGAAGCAGGTGCTGGCGCTCGGTTACGTCCTCATGGGGGGCAGTTTCCTCATCTTCCTCGGCAGCGGATCACTCACCGCGTTCGTGGCGATGATGGTCGTGTTCACGCTCGGCGAGATGTCGGCGTTCTCGCGTCAGCAAGCCTACTCCGCGAGCCTCGCGCCTGATGACATGCGCGGACGTTATGTCGGCTTCCTGAGCCTGGCATGGTGCGCGGGCAACACCGCCAGCTCCGCCTTCGGCATGACGCTCTACGATCATCATCCGCTGATCCTGTGGACGCTGAACGCGGCGCTCGGTGCCGTCGCGGCGGTGTTCATTGCCGCCAGCCGCAAAAGGCAGACGACGTGAGCTTCAAATCACGGCCGTGCGGCAAGCGAGAGCTCGATGATCTTCGCGCAGAGATCCGGGAACTCGATGCCCACGGCCTTCGCGGCCTTTGGCAGCAGGCTGCTGCTGGTCATGCCGGGGATCGTGTTGATCTCCAGCACGAAGGGCGCCTGGTCGCTGTCGCGCAGCATGACATCGACGCGGCCATAAACTTCCGTGCCGCAGGAGCGGAACGCCTTCATCGCGGCGTCCTGCACGGCCTTCGTCACCTCCGGGCTGAGGTTGGCGGGGCAGTTGTAGTTCGTTTTGCCGGTGCCGCTCATCCACGGATACTTGTTGTTGATGTCGTAGAAGCCTTCGACCGGCTCGATGTGAATGATCGGCAGCACCTGATCGCCGAGAATGCCGACCGTCAGCTCTTTTCCGGCCACGTAGTCTTCGATCAACGTGTCCTTGCCGAATTTCTTCGCGTCCTCGATGGCGGCGTCAAACTCGCCCTGGTGGTGGCAGATGTGTACGCCGACGCTGGAGCCTTCACGCGGCGGTTTGACCACCAGCGGAAACGAAATGGCCAGCGGTTCGCCACCATCGAGCGGGTAGTTTTGTGAACGCGGTGTTGGCGCGCCGGCGGCGATGAAGCGTCCCTTGCTCAGCGTCTTGTCGAACGCGATGCGGCTGCTTGCCACGCCCGCGCCGGTGTAACGGATGCCGCGCTGTTCCAAGACCGCCTGAAGCTGGCCGTCCTCGCCGAAGGTGCCGTGGATCAAGTTCATCGCGATGAAGACATCGCCCGGAACCTTGAAATCAGGGCCGGTCACGTCGATCTCGATCACGTTCGCTCCCTTGCTGCGCAACGCCTCGGCGACGCTTTCGGCGGTTTTGAGCGACACTTTGCGTTCAGAGCCGGGTCCGCCTTTGAGCAGAGCGATTTTCTTGTTCGTGAGATCGAGCATGGTGCGGAGTTATGGAATGCGCGGGCCGGATTGGCAAAGGAAAGCTGGCAATGTCCGTGCCATCTGCCACGTCTTTCCCCGCACCATGAAGCTGCGCCTCCTTTTCGCCCTCCTGCTCGCCGGAACCGCCATGTCGGCCGATTTCGACCTCCTCATCAAGAATGCGCGAATCGCCGACGGCAGCGGTACGCCGCTGGTGGAAGGCAGCATCGCCGTGAAGGACGGAAAAATCGTCGCCGTCGGAAAAATCGAGGGCACGGCCGATTCAGTCATCGATGCGGGCGGAAAAGTGGCCGCGCCGGGTTTCATCGATGTTCACACGCATTCCGAGGACATCTGCCAGATTCCGGCGGCGGAAAACTTCCTGCGCATGGGCGTGACGACCATCATCACCGGCAACTGCGGCTATTCACGCACCGACGTGGCACAGTTTTTCAAAGAGATCGCAGAGGCCGGAGTCGCCGTCAATGTCGCCACGTTGATCGGTCATGGTTCCGTGCGCAAGCAGGGCATGGGCGGCGTTTTCATCCGCGCTCCCGATGAAACACAGCTCGCGGCGATGAAGGACCTCGTCGATCAGGCGATGCAGGACGGCGCGATCGGCCTGAGCACCGGTTTGATTTATGTGCCTGGCTCTTTTGCCAAAACCGACGAGATCATCGCCCTCGCGAAAGTCGCTGCCGCGCACGACGGCATCTATGTGAGCCACATGCGCTACGAAACGGTGAAAATCTTTGATGCGCTCGATGAATTCATGCGCGTGGTGCGTGAATCAGGCTGCCGGGGTGAGGTTTCACACCTCAAGCTCTCCGGCCCCACTGCCTGGGGCAAAGCCCGTGAAGTCATCGCCGTGCTCGACAAGGCGCGCGCGGAGGGATTGAAGATCACGCACGATCAATACGCCTACACCGCCTCCAGCACCGGTCTGCGGCAGTTGATTCCCGACAGCGCGTTGGAAGGCAACCGCGAGGATTTCATCGCCAGGATCGCCGATCCGAAGCAGAAGGCCGGCATCCTTGCCCAAATGGCCGAAATCCGCGATCGCCAAGGGCGCAAGGACTACAGCTATGCCGTGATCGCGAAGTTCAAAGCCGATCCGATGCTCAACGGCAAAACAATTTCAGAAGCAGCCAAGATCGTGCGCGGCTCTGACACTCTCGACGAGCAAATCGAGCTGATCCTCGACATCGAGGCCCGTGGCGGAGCCGGGGCGATCTTCCACGGCATGGACGAGAACGATCTGCAGACGTTCATGAAGCATCCGCTCACCATGATCGCCAGCGACGGCGGGCCGCGTCGCCTCGGTGAGGACATACCGCATCCGCGCAGCTACGGCGACAACGCCCGTGTGCTTGGCCGTTATGTGCGTGAGTTGAAGGTGCTCACACTTCCCGAAGCTGTGCGCCGTATGACCTCCCTGCCCGCCCGGACCTTCCATCTCAAAAATCGCGGCATGCTCAAACCAGGCGCGTTCGCCGACATCGTGATCTTCGATCCCGCCAAGGTGGACGATCCCGCCACCTTCAACGATCCGCATCATTACGCCGAAGGCTTCAGCGACGTGATCGTGAATGGCGGTGTGGTGATCCGTGATGGCAATCTCACGGATGTTCGCAGCGGCGGCCCATTGCGGCTCAAATAGCGGCACGCACCCATTCGCCCATGCTCTTGGCGGCCGCATCGCTCACTGAGGCTTCGGTCTGGCATTCATCGGACGAGAAATCGCCGCGTTTGGCGATGCGCCCGTCCTTCCAGACGTGCACTTCACGCGGATACGGGCCGACTTTGCGCGGATCGCTCCAGGTGTGGATGCCGAGCGTGTCCGGGTTGACCGCGGCGGCGATGTGCATCGGGCCGCTGTCCACGCTGACGCAGAATTTTGCGCGTCTCATGAGCCAGATGAGTTCAGGAAGCGATGTGTGATGGCTCCAGTCGTGAATGTGGCCACCTGTGGGCCGGGTTTTATCGTCCGTCATGCCGACAAGCACGACCGGATGCGGAGCGAGTGCATCGCAAAGCGCCTGCAGCGCCGAATTAGAGAGCGATTTGCCATCGCCGCGCGACCACGGATGCAGGACGATGAAATGGGCGAGTGATTCCGGCCAGCCAGAGGGCGGATTACCCGCGGGAAGCTCGAAGGAGATGGCCTCCGGGTCGATCTGGATGCCCAAGGCACGCGGCAATTCTAGATAGCGATCCACGGCGTGCGCTCCGGCATCCACAAGAACGGTGAGCTGATAAAACCAACGCGCGCCTTCACGCGCATCGGAAAGACCAAGGACAGTTTTCGATCCGCGCCAACTGCTGACGATGCCGCTGCGCAGCAGACCCTGGAAATCGAGCACGATCTCCGGCTCCTCACGCGGCAGCGTCATCCATGCACGCCGCCAGTTCCAGAAGCGGAGCAGGCCGCCGAGGCCACGGAACGTTTTACGAGGAAAGGGGATCACCTCGTCGATGAGCGGGCTGCCTTGCAGCAGCGGCGACCACTCGGTGTTCGCCAGCCAGCGGATCTTCAGATGCGGATGCGCGTCGCGGATCGCCTTCACGGCGGGCAGCGTGTGAACGATGTCCCCCAGCGAGCTGGGTTTGACGATGAGGGCGCTGCGGAAGTCGCGCAGGCATGGGATCTGGCGCTGCACGGCGCTCATTTGCCCAAGGCGAGACGGTCGGCGAGCAGCGATGGCAGGCCGGCGGCACGAATCTTGTTCTGGGCGGTCTCGATGTCGTATTCGAGGCGGCGGATGGAGATCGTCTGCGCCTGGATGTCGTAGATGGTGTAAGCGGCGCGCCAGTCCCCGTCGCGTGGCTGGCCGACGCTGCCGACATTGACGAAGTATTTCACGCCGCGTTGCAGGGTGATGTCCGTGCCGCGGGCGGCACGCACGGCGTCGTCTTTTTCAAAGATGCGCGGAACATGTGTGTGGCCGTAGAAGCAGACCTGGGTGAACTGGTAGCTGAAGCTGGCCATCGCGTCGAAGCGGTTGGTCACATAGCCCCAGTTGCCGGGGGAGTCGAGCGTGGCGTGGACGATGGTGAAGTCGCGCACCTGGCGCACGAGCTTGAGATCGCGCAGCCACTGGCGCTGCTCGTCATTGAGCTGCTGGCGGGTCCAGAGCAGTGCATTCTGGGCCAGGGGGTTCAACTCCTCCAAGCCGCTGTCACAGGCCGCGCCCTCGTCGTGGTTGCCGCGGACGACGGGACAGCCCATGTCACGCACGGTTTGCAGACATTCGACCGGGTTGGCGGCGTAGCCGACGATGTCGCCCAAGCAGACGTAATTGGAACAGCCCTGCTCCTGGGCGTCCCACAGAACGGTCTGCAGGGCTTCCAGGTTGGCGTGGATGTCTCCGAAAATGGCAAACTTCATCGTCGAGGTTGGTCGGCCGGGCATCTTCGGGACATGCGCCGGGAAATCAAGCATTTCAGCGCCGGAAACCTGCCGACACCACACAAAATGAAGCGAGGCGGACCACCCGGTCCGCCCCGCTTGCATTTGGAAGGTCCAACAGCCAGAAGGAACACCTCTTTGAAAGTTTTGACTGAACCGTCACCGGCTCGTTGTCTGCGGGTATTCTTCCACAAACGGAAAACCGCGAGTCAGACGGGCGTAAATGAGTTGTAAGCAGCTTGTAAAAGCGGCCCATTCAGCCCGTAGTGCGCTCGTAGCGGCGGAACTCGAGATCGCCGGAGGTTTCGAGGACTTCGGCGAGGTGGAACAAGTGTTCGAAAGACGACAGGAAGACGTCGCCTTCGTAATCTTTGGCGATGAATGTCAGATAGAGGCCGTCGCATCGCGGCAGGAGGTCTTCGAAGACGCGGGCGCCGCCGATGACGAAGACTGTTTCAGCATTTCCGCAGACTGCGGGCAGTTCGGAAATGTCACGAATGATGGTCACACCTTCGCGTGGGGCCATGGTGCGGCTCAGGACGATGTTTTGCCGGCCGGGCAGCGGTTTGCCGATGGAATCGAAGGTGCCGCGGCCCATGAGGATGGGATGGCCGAGCGTGGTGCGTTTGAAAAACTTCAAATCCTCCGGGTAATGCCACGGCAGTTTGCCCTCGCGACCGATGACGCGATTGGCGGACATGGCGACGATGGCGACGAGGCGGGGCATGGTGGGAATGACGAAATCCGAATGACGAATGACGACTGGTGTTACCAGAGGTCGATGGGCTGGTGAACGTCGGGGCGGATGATCTCGGTGTCGGGGATTGTTTCGGCGAAACGACGCATGAACCACTGCTGGGAGGCTTCCTCGCCGTGGACGAGGAGCATTTTCTTCGGCCTCACCTTCTCGGCGTAGTCGGCGATCTGCTCACGTGTGGCGTGGGCGCTGAGATCGAAGCTCTCCACGCGGGCACGAAGCGGGACGGCTGGCAGGTCGCGGGCGAGCTTGATCATGTCGCCGTTTTTGGCGGTGCGGATCTTGTAGCCTGGCGATTCGGGGTCGGTGTAACCGACGAAGGCGACCGAGTTGCGCGGGTTGTCGAGGAACTTCCAGGCGAACTGGTTGCTGGCGGTGTGCTCGGTCATCATGCCGCTGGAAAGCGCGTAGAGCGTGCGCGGACTGGAGACGATCTCCTGGCGTTTGCGGCCGCCTTTGCGCGGCACGAGGATGTCCGTGTCCTCCAGCAGGCGGAAGCCGGGGTAATTGCGGCGGCTGCGCGAGGCGTAGTGATCGTAGAGCACGGTGATCTTCGTGCTGAGACCGCCGATGTAGAGAGGCATCTCGGGGATGAGGCCCTCCTGATGCAGCTCGTGCAGCATGAGCATGACCTCCTGCGTCTTGCCCAGGGCGAAGACAGGAATGAGCAGCGCGCCGTTGGCCTCGTGCGTGTCACGGATGAGCGCGGCGAGGCGTTCCTTCTCGCCTTTGCGTGAATATTCCTCCGGCCGGGCATGCTCGCCACGCGTGGTCTCGATCATGAGCACGTCGATGCCGCTGGCGGGGAAGTCGGCGGCGCGGCAGATGGTCTGCGGCTCGAAGTTCACATCGCCGGTGTAGAAGAGTGTGTTCGAACCTTCGCGGATCAAGATGCCGGTCGAGCCGAGGATGTGGCCGGCGTCGAACATCGTGGCCTCGAGATCGGTGTCGGGAAGGGTGAACGGGCGCTCGATGTCGCGGTAGATCCAGTTCGCGCGGATTTGATCGAGCTCGCGATGCGTGAAGAGCGGATACTCGGTGATGCTCTCCTCCTCGCGCTGCTTCGTCATGACGTTGACGGAATTGTGCAGCATGGCGCTGGAAAGCTCGCCGGTGACCTCGGTCATCAACACGGGTGTTTCAGACTGCCTGCGCTGGAGCACGGGCAGCGAGCCGATGTGGTCATGATGCGCGTGCGTGATGAGGATGGCGTTGGCGGACTTGTGCGGCAGCGGGCCGAAGTCCGGCAGCGCGTCGAACCCCGCCGCCTTCGGGTGCATGCCGGAGTCGAGCACGACGCGGCTGTTCCCGGCTTCAAGGAGGTAGGAATTGGCGCCGATCTCACGACGGCGCGTCATATTGCGAAGACGCATGTGTTTGGAAAAAAGGAGCGCGAAACTAGGGGCTTGAAGCCCGCGCGCAAGGAGTGTTTAGCCCTTCACGGCCCCGGCGATCCGAGCAAACAAGGTCGAGGCGGCCAGCAAGGCTGCCGGGAGCGTCAGCGGGCACCAGATAAGGGCGGACTGGAAGGCGAGGAAGCAGATGACGAGAGAGGCAAAGATCATTCCCAGGCCACGGACGGGTGCTTTTCTCCGCGGAACGCGGAACACGAGCCAGAAACCCGCGCCTGCGGCGAAAGCCCACACGACCCATTGCGCCTGCATGGGGAGAATCTGGATGCGCGGCATGGCGAGCACCCGAGCGAGAGCCTGCGCATGCAGGCGGGCGATGCCGCCGGTCGCATCATCATCCGTGCCGATGACGATGACCTTGCCACGGCCGAGGCCCTGCCTTTCGGCGTCGGTGATGACCCCGGCGAGGTCTGGAGTCATCAAATGAAGCGCATCGACCTCGGGAACAATCTGTTTGGTGTCGATGACCATCTCCGCGTCCGGGAGCAGCGGCACGAAGCCGCCGTTGGCGAGATACGCGCCCGCGCCCGGCCCCAGCCGCAGACGATGCGTGAGGTAAGGCGTGCCGGATGCGCGGGCGAGCGCCTGTGCGAGCACCGTGGGGCGCAGCCGCCCGCCTTCCTGCACGGCGTAAGGCAGCAGCGCCTGGTTTCCGTTCTTGCGCGCGAGGGTGACGCCGACCTCGGCCTGCCGGCGCAACCATTCATCGGGCGCGATGATCAAGGCACCGAGCACAGGCACGTTTTTCGATTCACCGCCGGTTTCTTCAAAGCGCGGCAGCACGTCGTCCAGTCCACCCAGGAACGCAGGCGCGGCCGGGTCGGTGGCAAGATGCGCCTCGATGCCCAGGACCACGCCGGGAAACGGCAGCAACGCATCGGCGGCCTCGCGGGTGAACTCCGGCGGAGGACTGCCCCAGTTCAGGGTTTCGGGAACCACGAGGACGGCAGGATCGAAGGCTTGCAGCCCCTTGAACACCATCTGCCAGTCGAGCGGACGCGGCGGCCAGCCGGCGTATTCCTGCTGGTCCGCCACACGCATCTTCACGAACACCACCGGCGAATCCGCGCCCGCAGCCTTCGCTTCTTCAAAACGATCGCGCGAATTGGCGACGAGAAAGTCGAGGAACTGCTCGTCCGCCTTCTGAAAGCGTCCGGCTTGATGCCCGCGATCCAGCCACCAGCCGAGACTGGCGAGGAAGGCGAGCAAAAGAAGGGCACGGATCATGTGTTTCGCGAATGCTGCCGCCAGAACGACCCCTCACCCGGCCCGCCGTCCGGAGGAACAGCGGGAGCAACGGACTGGAGTCCTCAAGAGGCGGTGGTGTCAGCCGGCACGGGCGCTGATTCCTGTTTCTCGGCGGCGAACTTGAGGCGCTTCTGCTCGTCGTCGAAGGAGACCTTGACGTTGTCGCCTTCTCGCACGTCGCCGCGCAGGAGATGCTCGGCCAGCGGGTCCTCGACATGCTTCTCCACGGCGCGGCGCATCGGACGCGCGCCATATTGCGGATCGTAGCCCTCTTTCATGAGGAACTCGCGGGCGGTGTCGTCGAGCGTGATGTGGATGTTCTTCTTCTTGAGGCGGACGACCACCTTGTTGACCTCGAGATCGACGATCTGGTTGAGCTGGGCCTTCTCCAGCATGCGGAAGACGACGAGATCATCGAGGCGGTTGAGGAACTCCGGCTTGAAGAACTTCTTCGCGGCCTCGTGGATCTTGCCCTTGATGCCCTCGTTGTCGGCGGTGTCCTGCTGCATGGCCATGAAGCCAAGGCTGGTCTGGCGCTTGATCTGCTCCGCGCCGACGTTCGAGGTGAGGATGACGATGGTGTTCCGGAAGTCGATCTTGCGACCGAAGTTGTCGGTGACCTGGCCTTCTTCGAGGATCTGGAGCAGCAGGTGCATGACATCCGGATGCGCCTTCTCGACTTCGTCGAAGAGGATGACGGAATACGGACGGCGGCGCACGGCCTCGGAAAGCTGGCCGCCTTCCTCATAGCCAACATAGCCGGGAGGCGCGCCGATCAGCCGGCTGGCGGTGTGCTTCTCCATGTACTCGGACATGTCGATCTGGATCAGCGCCTCGGCGGTGCCGAACATGAACTCGGCGAGGTTCTTCGCGAGGAAGGTCTTGCCGACGCCGGTGGGGCCGAGGAAGAGGAAGGAGCCGATCGGGCGGCGCGGATCCTTCAAATCAGCGCGGGAACGGCGCAATGCCTTCGAGATGGCCACGACGGCCTCGTCCTGGCCGATGACCTTGCCCTTGAGCTCGGCCTCCATCTTCAGCAGCTTCTCGGCCTCTGCCTGCTCCATGCGCTGGAGGGGGACGCCGGTCCATTTGGAGACGACGGACATGATGTCCTCCTCGGAGACATCGACAATGCGCTCGTGGCTGGTGGAGCGCCACTGCTCCAGCACGTCGTCGTAGCGCTTCTTCGCGTTTTTCTCGCGGTCACGCAGATGCGCGGCCTTCTCAAAGTCCTGTTCCTTGATGGAGCCCTCCTTTTCGACGCGGATTTCCTCGATCTCGGCCTCGATGGCCTTGAGCTCGGGCGGACGCGTCATCGCGGAGATGCGGGCCTTCGATCCGGCCTCGTCCATGATGTCGATGGCCTTGTCCGGCAGGAAGCGGGAGGGCAGGTAGCGCGAACTGAGGTTCACCGCCGAGCGGAGGGCGTCGTCGCTGTACTTCGCCTTGTGATGCAGCTCGTATTTGCCGCGCAAGCCGAAGAGAATCCTGATCGCGTCCTCGACGGAGGGCTCCTCGACTTTCACGCTCTGGAAGCGGCGTTCGAGCGCGGCGTCCTTCTCGATGTATTTGCGGTATTCGTTCAACGTGGTGGCGCCGACACACTGAAGCTCGCCACGGCTGAGCGCGGGCTTGATGATGTTGCTGGCGTCCATCGCGCCTTCCGCGCCGCCGGCGCCGACGATGGTGTGCAGCTCGTCGATGAAGAGGATGACATTCTTGGTGCGGCGGATTTCATCCATCACCGCCTTGATGCGCTCCTCGAACTGGCCGCGATATTTCGTCCCCGCGACCATCAGTGCGAGGTCAAGGGTGATGACGCGTTTGTCGCGCAGGATTTCGGGGACGTTGCCGGCGGCGATCTCCTGGGCAAGTCCTTCGACGATGGCGGTCTTGCCGACGCCAGCCTCGCCGATGAGCACGGGATTGTTCTTGGTGCGGCGGCAGAGAATCTGGATGACGCGAGCGATCTCGTCCGCACGACCAATGACGGGGTCCATCTCGCCTTTGACGGCGAGTTCGGTGAGGTCGCGGCCGAAGGCTTTGAGCGCGGGTGTTTTCTCGCCTTTCTTCTTTTCGCCACCGGCGGGCGGGCTGCCCGTCGGGTTCACCGGCTCGCCTTCCTCCTCTTCCTCCTCGTTTTGCGAGGCGAAGTTCGGGTCGAGTTCCTTCAAAATCTCGCTGCGCGCCCTGTCGAGGTTCACCTCCAGGTTGCGCAGCACCTGGGCGGCGACGCCTTCGCCCTCGCGGAGCAGGCCGAGCAGGATGTGCTCGGTGCCGACGTAGCTGTGGTTGAGCGCCTTGGCCTCCTTTGATGCGAGGGCAAGCACCTTCTTCACGCGGGGCGTGTAGGGGATGTTGCCGACCATCTTGGTCTCCGGGCCGGAGCCGACCTGCTGCTCGACCTGCATGCGCACGGTTTCGAGGTCGAGGCCGAGCTTGGTCAAGACATTCACGGCGACACCCTGGCCG
>JAEUHJ010000199.1 GCA_016795375.1 Verrucomicrobiaceae bacterium | reverse complement strand
ATCCACAAACGCCGTCATGTCCGTGCCGCCCGGCGTGTGCTTGTGAAAGCTGCAATACGGGCAGATGCGGTGGCAGAACGGGATGTGGACGTAGAGATGGTGCAAAGCGGTATGTTGTTCATGCTTTAGCGTGATTTGTGCGGATGGCACGTTGAAGAAGTTCTATCTGTCGCAAGTGGAGATTGGGAGGAAGTTGTTCGCATGGTGTCGAGGTGTTGAGTTGAGGTCAGGCAGGGCCGTGTTGGAGCACCCAGGAGCCATGCTGGAGCTGATTGCGCGTGCGAAGCTCTGGATCGTAGCAAGTTTGATTCTGCCACATGCGGAAGATGATGTTGAATCAGTACTGTCCCCGGCTCCGCAGCCTCTGCGCATGGCTTGTGTGCCGGGAAGGCGCTCGATGAAGGCCCCGGAGAGCTTGCCACCACTGCGGCTTTCGTCGCGGCGAAGTTGATCACAACCGGCGGTGGCTGGAGGCTTTGGCCAGGCTCCCTTTCCCGCCACTTGATGAACAACTGCGGAACGGGTAACAGCGTGAGCAACATGCTCAACCTTCGATTGGCCGCCCCGGAAAGGGCGGCCAATTCTTTGTTGCAACAACCGTCCAGCCGTTTCATCTCAGGCGAATCCGCCTGTCACACTGCCTTGGCAACCACCGACTCCTCACGCACCCTCGTCGCCATCCCCGCCCGCTGGGGTTCCACCCGCTTCCCCGGCAAGCCGCTCCATCACATCGCCGGAAAACCGCTGGTGCAGCACGTCTGGGAACGCTGTCAGGAGTGCAGGCAGATCGACGACGTGATCATCGCCACCGATGACGCGCGCATTGCCGAGGCGGCGGCCAGTTTCGGCGCGAAGGCCGTTCTGACCTCGCCGGACCATCCCAGCGGCACCGATCGCATCGCAGAGGCGGCCAAATCGTTCCCGGACCACCGCGTGATCATCAATGTGCAGGGCGACGAGCCGCTCATCTCGCCCGCGCTCATCGATGAGCTGGCCTGCACGATGCGTGATGATGCCAGCGTGAAGATGATCACCGCCGCGGCCCCGATTCACGATCCGGCGCAAATCGGCGATGCGAACGTGGTGAAGGTGATCTTCGACACGCATGGCGACGCGCTCTATTTCTCGCGTTCTCCTCTCCCTTTCGTGCGCAATCCTGATGCCTGGCCGCGCAGCTACCGCCACCTCGGCATCTACGGCTTCCAGCGCAGCTTTCTGTTCCAGTTTGTCGCCTGGCCGCCGTCGCGACTGGAGCAAACCGAGTCGCTGGAGCAGCTCCGCGCCCTCGAAAACGGCTCGCGCATCCGCGTGGTGCTGACGGACGAGCTTTCGCCCGGTGTGGACACGCCGGAGCAAGCTGCGGCGATAGAGAAGCATCTGGCGGCAAAGTAATTGAGGCTGAAAAATCAACCTTCATGCTTGACTCCGGTGTGAAAGGGCTGAAAAATCAGCCTTTATGGAGAACTTGAGCCGCAGAGAACGGGAGGTCATGGATATCATCTTCGCCCTCGGCGAGGCAACACTCACGCAATTGAGCGAGGTCATGGACGAACCACCGACACGGCCGGCGCTGCGATCAATCCTCACCATCCTGGAGGAAAAAGGACACCTGAAACACCGTCAGGACGGACGCGAGTTTGTGTACCGCAGCGTCGTCTCCCGCGAAAAGGCCGGGCGCTCGACTCTTGACCGCGTGCTGGGCACTTTTTTCGGCGGCTCGATCACCCAGGCGCTCGTCGCCTACCTGAGCGATCCGAAAACCAAACTCACCCGCGACGAGATCGCCGAGCTGCGGCGCTTCATCGACGAAACAAAGCCGCGCTGAACTTTTCACCCGCCACGCATCATGAACTCGAACGTTTTTTCATTCCTCACACCCGCGTGGCTCGCGGATGTCTCGCTGCAGGCCGCCTTATGGCTCTCGCTGGCCGGTCTGGCGTGCTGGTGGCCGGGACTTTCGGCGGCGCGTCGGCATTTCATCCAGGCGGGTGCCTTGCTGATGCTGCCGGTAATGCTGGCCGCGAGCCTTTGCATGCCGGGCTGGCGTTTAATGGGAAGCAGCGCGGTCAGTCCAGCTCCGCTGAACCTGAGCGCGGCCGACTCGCCAGCAAGCGCGGCAGCAGACCCTTTTGCCGCCGCGCCGGTCCTGGCCGTTTCGATGAAGGTGAAAGAGACTGATGCGTCGTGGGCCGTCGTGCTTTGGGGCGCAGGCGTGGCAGCGGGCCTGGGGCTGCTCATGTGCGCGGGAGTTGCGTTGCGCAGGATGCGGCGGGATTCCGACGTGGTGGCGGAGGGGCTCGCACGACGTTGTTTCCGCGAGGAGGCGGCGGACTTTGGCCTGAGGCTGCCAGATGACTGCCTGCGCGTGAGCAAAGGCTGCCGGGTGCCGATGACGTGGGGTCTGTTCACCACAAAAACGGTGCTGCTGCCGGAGGCGGCGCTGGAATGGCCGGAGGAGCGGCTGCGGCTGGTGCTGCGGCATGAGCTGGCGCATCTGGCGCGTGCGGACATGGCCGTTTCCGCGCTGGCGACGTTCGCAGCGGTGCTGTTGTGGTTTCATCCCGGCGCATGGCTGATGCTGCGGTCCGCACGACGCTCCCGCGAGGAGGCGTGCGATGATCTGGCGCTACAACGCGGCACGCAGAGCGCGGCGGATTTTGCCCGCGAGCTGCTGGCGGCGGTCGCGTGCCTCGGCGAGCTGCCGCGCCGTCCGCTGCTGCCTCTGGCGCTGGCCATGTCCTTCTCCGCAGGCGTGCGCGGGCTGCGCAGCAGACTTGAAAACATCCTGCGCGGTCCCAGCCGGCGCGATGGCTTTCTCAGGCCGCAAAAAATCGCGCTGCTGCTGCCTGCCTTTGCGATCACGGCTGTGCTCGCGGGTTTGACCGCGTGCCGTGAGAAAGCCACGCACGGTGTGGCGGAGAAGCGGGCGCTGGTGCTCGTGCGCAGCCGTGTGTTGAGCATCCCGGTGGACTCGCCCGCGCTGGCAAAGGCCGGCCTGCTGCCGGACTCAACAACGCTGCAAAGCCTCGGCAACATCAGCAACGAAGCCTTGCAGAAGCTGCTCAGCGGCCTTGCGCAGCAAAAAGGTGTCGATCTTGTGAGCGCGCCCAGCGTGACGACGATCAGCGGCCAGAAGGCCACTGTGGAGGTGGTGCGCGAGTTCATTTATCCGACGGAGTTCGATCCGCCGAAGCTCGCCGCAAACAACCAGATGGTGCCCACCACGCCTACGGCCTTCGAAATGCGCCCGGTGGGGCTGCGCATCGACCTGCTGCCACGGCTTCTCTCCGATGATGAGGTTGAACTCACGGTCACGCCGGAAGTAACGAGTTTTCAGGGCTTCGTGGAATACGGCGCGTCCATCGAGCATGTGGACGCCGCCGGGCAGAAGATCTCGCAGCCGAACTCCGTGAAGCAGCCAGTGTTTCACTCCGCCAAAACGACCACCTCCTTCGTCTTGAAACGTGGCGAGGCCGCGGTCCTCGGCGGTCTGGGAGCGCCGGACACGCCGCTGAACGCAAGCAAGCCCGATTTGGATCGTGTCGCCGACCTGCGGGCCGCGAAATCGGAACGCCTGATCTTTTTTATCATCGAGGCTGAAAAGATCGCCGACACGCCCGCGCCGCTGGTCCCAAGCAAGCCCAAACCGGCCGCGAAGGCTCCAGGGCTCACCGTGACGATTTTCGGCTTTGTTCACCGCCAGGGAAAATACGATCTGGAGGTCGGCGCGCCGCTCGGCGACCTGCTTGAGCGTGTTGGCGGCTTCTCCAGCCGAGCGGACACGCAAATCGGCGAGTTGGAGCGCCAGGGTCGCAAACAGCCACTCGACCTGCAAAACACCTCGCTGCCGATGCAAGACGGCGATGTGGTGATCGTGCAGGAAAAACAGGACTGAGCTTTTCCTCGGGCTTGACCCAAACGCCAACCCGGAACAAGAGAACTGGCATGAAATACATTTTCGTCACCGGCGGCGTTGTCAGCTCACTCGGCAAAGGGCTTGCCGCGTCCTCTCTCGGCACCTTGCTCGAACTGCGCGGCCTGCGGGTCATCATGCAGAAGTTTGACCCGTATCTGAACATCGACCCGGGCACGATGAACCCCTACGAGCATGGCGAGGTGTATGTGCTCGATGACGGCGCGGAGACGGACCTCGACCTCGGCCATTACGAGCGCTTCACGCACACGAACCTCTCCAAGCTCAACAACCTCACCTCCGGCCAGGTTTACCAGAGCGTGCTCGACAAGGAGCGCGCCGGCAAATACAAGGGCCGCACCGTGCAGGTCATCCCGCATGTCACGAACGAGATCAAGGCGCGCATCCACGAGGTCGCGGAGAAGATGGGCGGCGACGTGATCATCACTGAAATCGGCGGCACCGTGGGCGACATCGAAGGGCTGCCGTTCCTGGAGGCCATCCGTCAGTTCGCGCAGGAGGCGGGGCCTGGGAACGTCGTCTTCGTCCACGCCACGCTCGTGCCATACATCAAGGCGGCGCAGGAGTTGAAGACGAAGCCCACGCAGCAGAGCATTGCGAAACTGCGAGAGATCGGCATCGCTCCGCACATCATCCTCTGCCGCACGGAGCATCCGCTGGACCTCGACGTGCGCGAGAAAATCTCCCTCTTCGGCAACGTGCCCATCGAGTCCGTCGTCGAGGTGCGCGATGTGAAGAACACCATCTACGAGGTGCCGTTGAAGCTCCACGAGGAGCGCCTCGACGACAACGTGTGCCGCCTGCTCGGTCTCACCACGCCGCAGCCGGATCTCGGGCGCTGGCGCAGTTTTGTGCAGCGCGTCATCCATCCCTCGCACCACGTCCGCATCGGAGTCGTCGGCAAATACATCGAGCTGCAAGACGCCTACAAATCCATCTACGAGGCGCTCACGCACGCCGGCGCCGCGAACGACTGCAAGGTGGACATCGTCCGCGTCGATGCCGAGAGCATCGAAAAGGCCGGCCCCGAGCTCTACCTCGCCGGATTGCAGGGCATCCTCATCCCCGGCGGCTTCGGCGACCGCGGCACGGAGGGGAAGATCACCGCCGCGCGTTATGCGCGTGAGAAAGGCGTGCCCTATTTCGGCATCTGCCTCGGCATGCAGATCGCGGTCATCGAGTTCGCACGCAACGTCTGCGGCCTGAAAAACGCGACGAGCACCGAGTTCGACAAGGCGGCGGAGCATCCCGTCATCAGCCTCATGGAGGAGCAGAAGAAGGTGCGGCAGCTCGGCGGCACCATGCGCCTCGGCACCTGGGTGACCGACCTCGTGCCCGGCAGCAAGGCGTTCGAGCTCTACCACAGCGCCACCATCACCGAGCGCCACCGGCACCGCTTTGAGTTCAATTCCGACTACAAGGAGAGAATGGAAGATAAAGGCATGCTCATCTCAGGCACCTCCCCCAAGGGCGAGCTCGCCGAGATCATCGAGCTGCCGGATCATCCCTACTTCGTCGCCTGCCAGTTCCATCCTGAGTTCCTCAGCAAGCCGAACCACCCGCACCCGCTCTTCCACGGCTTCGTGAAAGCGGCCATGCAGCGGCACGGCGCGCAGGAACCAGCCTGCTGAGCGAAACGGCATCCGAGAAGCGGATTGACCGCCCGGCACGGCCTCCGGTAATCTGCCCGGCATCACAAGGAACCTCGATCATGCGCACCTCCAACCCGGCCCTCAACGACACAGTCTTTGTCAACTCACGCACCGGCAATCCAGCCGATGGCGTGATGACTCTCAACGGCACCGTGTTCAAAACCGCCGTGCTCACGTTGCTGCTTGTCACTGCGGCCAGTTGGAGCTGGAAACTCGTCGCCGGGGAGAATTCCCCAGCATGGATCGGAGCGGCGATGAAGTTCGGCTGGATTCTGCCCTTCGGCATCGCGATGGTCATCGGCTTCGTGCCGAAAACAGCCCCGGCGCTCGCGCCGGTCTATGCGTTGACGAAGGGCATTCTCATCGGCATCGTCTCAGCGATCTTCGAGTCACTGTTCCACGGCATCGTGCTCAACGCCGTCATGCTGACCTGCGGCATCCTCTTCGCCCTGCTGGCCGCTTATTCCACGGGGGTGATCAAACCCAGCGAGAATTTCAAGCTCGGCATCTTCGCCGCCACGGGCGGGATCGCGTTGTTCTACATCGCCAGTTGGGCACTGGGCATGTTCGGCATCCAGATTCCCGGCCTGTTCGGCAACGGATGGGTTGGCATCGCCTTCTCCGGCTTCGTCGTCGTCATCGCCGCGCTGAATCTCGTGCTCGATTTTGATTTCATCGAAAACGGCTGTGCCTCAGGCGCGCCGAAGCACATGGAATGGTATGCCGCCTTCGGCCTGCTCGTCACGCTGGTGTGGCTCTACCTCGAAATTCTACGCCTGCTGTCCAAGCTGCGCAGCCGTGATTGAACAACGCCCCCGTCTTTCTCATCCAACCGACCCCCGCATCATGAAACACACGCTATTGCTCAGCCTTCTCCTCGCCAACGCCCCGTTGCTGCACGCCAATCCCGAAATCGCCACGGTCATCGACCAGGAATACGGCGCCGCCACCTCCGAAGGCATCCTCCTGCTGCAATCGCCGGCCTCCGCAGGCGAGCCGGATCAATGGAGCGTCTATGCGCGTGATCCCTTCCGCCAGGGCGAACTCGTCCGTGTCGTGCTCGGCATGCAGAACAAAGGCTGGGCGCCCAAACCTGGCGGAGCCGGCACGAAACTGCTCAGCCGCGTGCCGCCGCAGGCCATCGCCTTCAACCGCATCAACCTCCGTTCCGCCGAAGTGCGCAAGATCGCCCAGCAAAATGCCGCGCTTGCCAGGGTGAACTTCGTCACCGTGGCCTACCAGCTCGCCGCCAACGCCACCACCGGCGCGCCGGAGTGGGGCCTGGCATTGAACGACACCAACGGCGCGGAAGTGGGCTTCATCGTCATCTCCGCCGAAACCGGGGCGGTGATCCACCAGCAATGGAGCAACGGCCTTTCCAGCAACACTCCAGGCGCCCCCGTCTCCGAAACCGCTGGCGAAAGGGCTGCCGACAACGTGAAGAAGTCCGCCCGCCGCGCCTGGGAATGGACCGGCGACACCGGCCTGGAAGTGGGGCGTTTCTTCAAACGGCTCTTCAAGAACAATTGAGCATCGTCAGGAAAGCCGCAGGCGCTCATCGCTGATTTTGAAGCTCCGCCGTGAGGCATGTATGCCGACCAGCGGGAGCTTCAGAATCAGCGCCTGTCACAGTTCCACATGCTGGTTGAACGCGGCGATCTCGATGCTGCCGCCGGGATGTTTCTCAGTCAGGGCGGCTTTGAGGGCTTTGGAGCGTTCCGGCTCGCCGTGGACGAGGAAGACACGCTTCTTCGGCCCCTGCACACGGCCGAACCAGCCGAGCAGCTCGTCGTGATCGGCGTGGCCGGAGAAGGAGTCGAGGATTTCGATCCCGGCGTTCACCTCAAACTCGTCACCCAGGATGTTCACATGCCGGTGGCCCTCACGCAGCTTCCAGCCGAGCGTGTTCTCGGCGCAGTAGCCGACAAAGAGGACGATGTTGCGCTGGTCCCCGACATTGTTGCGCAGATGGTGCAGAATACGGCCGGACTCGGCCATGCCCGAGGCGGAGATGATGATGGCCGCGCCTTTGAGGTGGTTCAGGCTCTTTGACTCATCGACGGAGCGGACCAGCCGCAGCCCGTCGAAACCGAATGGATCATCACGCATGAAAACAGCCTCGCGCACGTCTGGCTTGAGGTCATCGACGTGCAGCCGGAAGATTTCAGTCGCGCGAACCGCCAGCGGGCTGTCCACAAAGGTGGGGACAGATGGCAGGCAGCCGTCGTGGCGCAATTGCTCGAGCGTGTAAAGAAGCTGTTGCGTGCGCTCGACGGCGAAGGCCGGGATGATGAGCTTGCCCTTCCTCTGGAGCATGCGCCGGATGACATTGCACAGGTGCTCGTTGGCGTCGGTGTCCAGCTCGTGCCTCCGTCCGCCGTAGGTGCTCTCCATGATGATGTGATCGATCTTTTCGCTCGGTTCGGGGTCGATGAGGAGGTCGTTGCCTGGCCGGCCGATGTCGCCGGAGAACAGCAGGCGTGATTTCCTGCCGGTCTGCCGGTCGTCGATGTCGAGGATGATCTGCGCGGAGCCGAGCACATGTCCTGCGTCGATGAAGGTCATCCGCACGCCCTCGGCGATGGTCATCGGGCGGTGGTAGTTCACCGTCACGAACTGCCGCAGACATTTTTCAGCGTCCGCCATGGTGTAGCTGGGCTCCAGGGGCGGCAGATCATCCCCGACGCGGTGACGGTTCAGCCAGGTGATGTCACTTTCGTGAATGTGCGCGGCGTCGGGCAGCATCACGCTGCACAGGTCACGCGTGGCAGGCGTGGCGTGGATGTTGCCGGCGAATCCGAGCCTGCAGAGTTGCGGAAGATTGCCACTGTGGTCGATGTGGGCGTGGGAAAGCACGACAGCATCGATCTTTGCCGGATCGAAGGGAAAATTGCGGTTGCGTTCGATGGTGTCCTTCCGCCGCCCTTGGTACAAACCGCAGTCGAGCAGGATGCGCTGGTTGTTGACCTCGATAAGATGCTTCGATCCGGTGGTGGTGCCTGCGGCGCCGCAGAAGGTGAGTTTCATGGCTGGTTGAAGGATGCTGCCATGTTTCTTGTTGGCGGGGCAATCATTTCTTTGCCTCATCTGATACGTCCGGTTCCGTTGATGGGTTGAGGATGTCGAAAAATCGCCCGCAAGCCGCCCGCCGGGGCTGTCGCGTCCGGGCCGGTGCGGCGTTCGAATTCCGTCCGGCATTCTTTTCTGGTTTTTTTCACGCATTCCTTCATCGTCAGGGCCTCATCCTCATGCGCGCCCTGTTGCTTCTCATTTCTTTCGCCCTCGCTGCCAACGCGGCTGAGTGGACCATCTCCACCTTTGCCGGAGACGGCGTCAAAGGAGGCGGAGGTGATGGCGGTCCTGCCACGGCGGCGCAGACAGACAATCCCTTCGGCGTTGTTCGCGGCCCGGATGGCGCGATCTGGTTTTGCGAATACACCGGCCAGCGCATCCGTCGTGTGGCGCGGGACGGCACGATCAGCACGATTGCCGGTACCGGGGCCAAAGGTTACAGCGGCGACGGCGGCCCAGCGTTGCAGGCCGCCTTCAACCTGCCGCACGAGCTGCGTTTCGATGCCAGCGGCGATCTATACATCGTGGACATGACCAATCACACGGTGCGGAAGATCGACATGAAGACGAAGATCATCACCACCATCGCGGGCAACGGCAAGCCCGGCTACAGTGGCGACGGCGGGCCGGCGAAGGACGCGCAGCTCAAGCAGCCGCACAGCATCCAGTTCGGTCCCGGCGGTGATTTGTATGTCTGCGACATCGGCAACAACGTCATCCGCAGGATCGACATGAAAACAGGTCTGATCAGCACCTTCGCCGGCACCGGCAAGCCGGGGGTGACACCGGACGGCGCGCCGATTGCCGGAACGCCGCTCAAGGGGCCTCGCTCACTCGATTTCGACAAGCAGGGCAATCTCTGGCTCGCGACGCGCGAGGGGAACCAGGTCTTCAAGTTTGACCTCAAGGCTGGAAAAATCCACCACATCGCCGGAACAGGAGCCAAAGGCTTCACCGGCAACGGCGGCCCGGCCAGAGAGGCCACGCTGAGCGGGCCGAAGGGCATCGCCATCGATGCCGGGGGCAACGTCTGGCTCGCCGACTGCGAAAGCCACAGCATCCGCATGATCAACATGAAGACTGGCAACCTCGAGCTCATCGCCGGACTCAATCAAAAAGGCGACGGTCCCGATGGTGATCCACTGCAATGCAAGATGGCCCGTCCGCATGGCATCTTCTGTGATGCCGACGGCACCGTTTTCATCGGCGACAGCGAGGCACACCGGGTGCGTCTGCTGAGGAGGAAGTGAACAATCCAACCATCACCGTCATGAAAATCCGTCTGATTTTTGCCTCGTTCGGCCTGCCACTTCTCGCGCATGCCGGCCAGGTCGTGCTCGTGGCAGGCGGGGACAGGGACGCCGTGGACATCCCTGCCGCCGAGGCAAGACTGAGGGAGCCGTTTGGCACCGCGTTCGATTCCGGCGGCCACCTGTGGATTGTGGAGATGGTATCCGGCAACCGCCTGCTGCAGGCCGATGGCGGAGGCGTGCTCCAGCATGTGGCCGGACAGCTCAAGCCGGGTGACAGCGGCGACGGCGGCCCTGCGATCCGCGCGCAATTCAACGGCCCGCACAACCTGGCCATCCTGCCGGATGACAAGGTGCTCATCGCCGACACCTGGAACGGCCGTGTGCGCGTGGTGGATGCGAAGGCGCGCATTGTCAGCACGCTGGAAGGCTGGCAGGCACCGGCGGGGAAGGCGCGCGGCAACGGCCCTTACTGCATCACGTTGAACATGGATGGCACGAAGCTCCACATCGCCAATCTGCTCCAGGTGGTCGAACTCGACCTCGCCACGCACCGGAGCCGCGTCGTCGCCGGCAACGGGCGGAAGGGCAGGCCGGAGGATGGCGCCATGGCCGTGGACGCGCCGCTGGTCGATCCGCGGGCCGTGGCCTCGGACCGTCAGGGAAACATTTACATCCTCGAGCGCGGCGGCAATGCGCTCCGCGTGGTCGGCAAAGACGGGCGCATCCGCACCGTGGTGAACGCAGGTGGCAAAAAAGGCGGGGAAGGGGACGGCGGTCCGGCGCTGGAAGCGACCATGAACGGCCCGAAGCATCTCTGTGTGGACCGGGACGACACGGTCATCATTGCCGATGCCGAGGCGCATCTGGTGCGGCGCTACATTCCGGCCACCGGCAGGATCGAGCGCGTGGCCGGGACCGGCATGCAGGGCAGTGCGGGAGTCGGCGGTGATGCGTTGCAATGCCAGCTCTCGCGCCCGCACGGTGTCACCATTCATCCGCAGACGGGCGAGCTTTACATCACCGACAGCTACAACAACCGCGTGCTGAAGATCGTGAGGCAGTGACCGGGGTGCTCACTCCTTCTTCAGAATGGGTTCAGGGCTGATCTTGATGACCAGCGGGCGGTGGTCGCTCGCCTTGTCGAAGTCACGCGCTGAATAGATGAAGCAGCGGTTGAAGTCGAGGTGCGGGCGCAGCACGCGGCTGAAAAAACAGTAATCGAGCCGTGAATACGAGTCCGCCGCGTCCCAAAAATGCGTCCACACCTCGCCGTTGCGGTCTTTGAGCCAGATGTCCTGCATGGCGGTGTCGCTCGTGCGCGGACTGCCCATGATCTCGGGGATGGCGGACTCGTTGCGGTGCTCGTTGAAGTCACCGTAGGCCAGGATGCGGGCACCGGATTCCTTCGTGAAGATGGAATCGAGGTGCTTGCGCAGCAGCCGCGCCTCGTTGCGTCGCATCTGGGCCTGGTCGGCCTCCTCGATCTCGCGCATCGACTTCAAATGCACGCCGACGCAGTGCAGGTCAAAGGTGGGAGTGATGGCGATGGTCACATCGAGGATGCCGCGCTGGAACGGCAGCATCTGCGCACCGAGTTGGTATTTCAGACCGGTTTGTGAGTTGCGCGCCTTGATGGGAAGACGTGACAGCAGCGCGAGCCGTCGTGTGGGATCACCGCCATGCGCCAGCTCGGTGTGCGGCAGGTTGATGCCGGCGGCCTTGAGGCGCTTTTGCAGGTCGGCCAGGTCGTCAGAGGTGCCGATCTCGCACACACCGAGGATGTCCGGCTTGATGGCGGTGAGGATTTTGACCACGCGCCCTTTTTCATCGTCCGGTTTTGGTGCGGAGGGCAGCGTCTGGAAGGTCTTCGTGTCCAGCCGGTCCATCGTCAGCCAGTTCTTCAGATTGTAGGAGCAGAAGGTGATGCGTTCCGGCTCTGCGGCGGCCAGCAGGGCCGCGCAGGCAAAGAAAACGGCGGGTCCGATGACCCGCCGCGTGAGGATGCTCGTCAGCGTCATGCCTGGAGTGGTCGGAGGTTACGAATCCTCGACATTGGCGACCGGCTGGCGCTTTTCCTGCGGCTGCTGGATCTGCGGGCGCTCGGCCTCCTCCTGGGCATTGTGCAGTTCTTTCTCGAACTCGTCTTTCGCTTTCTTGAACTCGCCCATGCTCTTGCCCAGGCTGCGGGCGAAGGTGGGCAGCTTCTTCGCGCCGAAAAGCACGAGGACAAGGATGGCGATGATGATCAGCTCGGGCGTGCCGAGGGGGCCGAAGGCGGCAAGGATGTGGGGGGTGGTCATGATGGTACTAGGTTTGCATTGTTGGTGGGGGCGTGCAACGCGGACTTTCAGTCGTTCCCAGTGGGGCCATCGTCCTTCGCGCGGGTTAAGCCCGCGAGGTTTGCGGGTTCGTCCTGATAAACGCGCCGGGGCTGCCGCAGTTAGCAGGAATCTCGTTTTTTCCTGGAGTGACATGCCTGGTTCTCAATTGAAACCAGTGTTTTGCCGATTGCAGCGCGGCCGCCAACGCGTAGCAATCCGCCGACATGCTGCACAACGTCTATTTCTGGCTCAAGCCCGGTCTCACCGCCGAACAACGCGCCATCTTTGAATCGGAGCTCGCCAGGCTTCCGAAGATCAGCTACCTCGCCAGTGGTTTTGCAGGCAGGCCCGCCCCCACGGAGCAGCGCCCCGTCACGGATCACTCCTTCAGTTGCTCGATCTCCCTGCTTTTCAAGACGATGGAGGACCACGACTTTTACCAGAAGGACTGCCCGGAGCACAAACGCTTCGTGGACACCTGCAAGACTTTCTGGGAGCGCGTCCTCGTTTACGACACTGCCTCCCTGACCTGAGTTTTTCCCTGCCTGCAATGCCTTACACCTTCCCCAAATCCGCCGAGCTCTTCGCCCGCGCCCAGCACAGCATCGCTGCCGGCATCAACAGCGGCATCCGCAAGATGGAGGCCCCCGTGCCTCTCTATTTCGACCACGGCAGCGGCTCGCGGCTCTACGATGTCGATGGCAATGAATCCATCGACTTCCAGATCGGCCAGGGAGCCATTCTTTACGGCCACGCGCCGAAGGGCATGGCCGAGGCCATCTCCGCGCAGGCTTTCAAAGGCACGCATTGGGCCGCGCAGAGCGAATTGGAGATCGACGTGGCCGAGCGGCTGCAAAAAATGATCCCCGGCGCCGAGCGTGTGCGCTTCAACAACTCCGCCACCGAGGTCGTGCTCTCCGCGCTGCGCCTCGCCCGTGCGCACACGGGCCGCCCGCTCATTTTGAAGTTTGAAGGCCACTACCACGGCTGGAGTGACGAAGGACTCGTCGGCTTCGCGCCGCCGCCGGACAAATGGGGCGGCGAGGATGACCCCACACGCCTGCATCCGAGCCAGGGTGTGATTCCCGAGGTGCTGAACACCTTCGTCGTCGCCCGCTGGAATGATCCCGACCATCTCCGCCAGCGCGTCAAAGAGCATCACGGCCAGATCGCCGCGATCATCTTCGAGCCCGTCCTGTGCAACACGAGCTGTATGCCCGCCGTGCCCGGCATGCTCTCCACCATCCGCGAGCTGTGCGACGAAAACGGCATCGTCATGATCGCCGATGAAACCATCACCGGCTTCCGCTTCGGAGCTGGCTGCGCCCAGGGCTATCACGGCTTCACGCCGGATTTGACGATTCTGGGCAAGGCCGTCGGGGGCGGCCTGCCGTTCGCGGCGCTTGCGGGCAAGGGAAAGTTCTTCGCCAAGATCATCAGCGGCGAGGTTGTGCACGCAGGCACGCTCAATGCGAACCCGCTCTGCCTCGCCGCCGCGAAATGGTGCCTCGATCAGGTCATCGCCCTCGGCGACAAGCATCCCGCCGGTGTCATCGCTCTCGGCGAGCAGTTGATGGCCGGTTTGAGCAAGCTGGCCGCGCAGCACAACATCCCGCTGCAGCCACAAGGCCCCGGCCTCGTCTTCCACTGCGGCATGCTCAAGCCTGGAGCCATGGCGGGACCGGTCACGAACTACCGTGACTACGTCCGCCGTCACGACGCCCCGCGCTGGGCGCATCTGCGCCGCTGCCTGCTCGAAGAAGGCGTCCGTTCCATCGAACGCGGCCTCTGGTTCCTCAGTCTCGCCCATACGCAGGCAGACATCGACGAGGCGTTGAAACGTGCCGCCCCCGCTTTTGCCCGCCATGCGGCGGAGTGGAAGCCGGCGTGACCCGGCGTTCAAACAACCGGCAGGCGGTTCATTTCCCCGTTCCCTCAGAAACTCCGGCCATCGGTGAAATCCGCGCCATCCAAGTGCAGACTGACGCCCCTCGGAAAAGCCAAAAATATCCCTGCAAGCCCTCGGGGCATAGTCCGGAACCCGCCAAAGGTCGGGAAACTGAGCCATCGAACCCGTGTCGGCGGTTGAATTCACCGTCGTGGCTCATGCCTGCCGGCTCGTTTCAAATCACCTCTTTAATCAGCGTCTGCTTAGCTGCTGCGTGGTGGTTGAAAACTACGTTTTGAGTTTGCGGGTGTGCCCTTAAATGAACCGCGGCGCATTTGACCGCCTGCTGTTTGCCTCTACTCTGCGCCCCCCGATCCTCCCATGAGCAACGCCACCGCCATCACTCCCACGCGCGAAAAAGATTTCCCAGAATGGTACCAGCAGGTCGTCCGCGCCGCTGATCTCGCAGAGAACTCCGAAGTCCGCGGTTGCATGGTGATCAAACCGTGGGGCTACGGCCTGTGGGAGAACATCCAGCGCCAGCTCGACGCGAAATTCAAGGCCACCGGGCATGTGAACGCCTATTTCCCGCTGCTGATTCCGCTGAGTTACCTGGAAAAGGAGGCGCAGCATGCCGAGGGATTCGCCACGGAGTGCGCCGTGGTCACGCATCACCGTCTGGAGGCGCAGAAGCAGCCCGACGGCACGACGAAGATGATCCCGACCGGCGAACTGGCCGAGCCTTTCGTGATTCGTCCGACCTCCGAGACGATCATCGGCGCCGCCTTCGCCCGCTGGGTGGAAAGCTACCGCGATCTGCCGCTGCTCATCAATCAGTGGGCCAATGTGATGCGCTGGGAGATGCGCCCGCGTCTGTTCCTGCGCACCGCCGAGTTCCTCTGGCAGGAAGGCCACACCGCGCACGAGACGGCCGAGGAGGCGATCGCGGAGACGGAGCTCATGCATCGCGTGTATGAGGAGTTCATGCGCGATCATCTGGCCCTGCCGGTGATCCCTGGAGAGAAGACGGAGCGCGAGCGCTTCCCCGGTGCCGTGCGCACGCTGACCGTCGAGGCGATGGTGCAGGACCGGAAGGCCATCCAGGCCGGAACGTCGCATTACCTCGGCCAGAATTTCGCCAAGGCGGCGAACATCCAGTTCCTCGGTCGTGACAACACGCGTCAGCTCGTCCATACCACGAGCTGGGGCGTCAGCACGCGCATGATCGGCACGCTCATCATGGCGCATGGGGATGATGACGGCGTGATCCTGCCACCGCGTGTCTCACCGCACCAGATCGTCATTTTGCCTGTCACACCAAAGCCCGAGACGCGGCAGGAGATCATCGACGCGTGTGAGGCCCTGGCAGCAACACTGCGCACCCAGATTTTCGCCGGAGAGCCGGTGCGCGTGCATGTGGACAAGCGCGACCTGCCGGGAGGGCAGAAAAGCTGGGAATGGATCAAGAAGGGCGTGCCGATGCGTGTCGAGATGGGGCCGCGCGACATCACCAGCCGCAGCGTGGCCGTGGCCCGCCGTGACAAGAGCCCGAAGGAGAAGGAATTCGTCCCCAAGGAGGATTTCATCCAGACGGTGACGGCGCGGCTGCAGGAGATTCAGGAGGCGTTGCTCGCCCGCGCCACCGCGCTGCGCGACGCGAACATGAGGAGGCTCGAGACGTTCGAGGAGTTCAAGGCGTTCTTCGCCGAGGACGCCCCCGGTGGTTTCGCGCTGATGCACTGGGCAGGCAGCATGGAGGAGGAGGAAAAACTCGCGAAAGAGAACAAGATCACCATCCGCTGCATCCCTCTGGGCAGCCAGTATGCCGAGGAGGGCAAATGCTTCCTCACCGGCAGGCCGAGCACGCGCCGCGTGGTGTTCGCGCGTAGTTATTGAGCATTTGCTGCTCAGCGGATGAAGTAGCTCAAATTTTCCAGCTCCACCGCCAGATCGACGCTGTTCACCACGACATGCTCAGGCACATCGAGGACGGTGGGGGAGAAGTTCAGGATGGCCTGGATGCCGTGGCGCACCATGTCATTGACCACTGACTGCGCCCCGCTGACAGGCACGGTGAGGATGGCCATTTTCACGTTGTTGCGGCGGATGAAGGAGTCCATCTCGGCCATCGGCAGCACCGGTACGCTCACCTGCGGCAGCTTGCGCGGGTTCAAATCAAACGCGGCCGTGACTTCAAAGCCCTCCTTGCGGAAGCCGCCGTAACGCAGCAGCGCCGAACCCAGGTTGCCGACGCCCACCAGGATCACCGGCTGCAATTTGTTCTGACCGAGCACGTCGCCGATCGTGCTGCTCAAAGCTTCGACATTGTAACCCAGCCCGCGCGTGCCCAACTGGCCGAAATAGGCAAGATCCTTGCGCAATTGCGTCGATTTAACCCCGGCTGCCTTCGCCAGCGCGGCGGATGAGACGGTGTCCACCTGGTTCTCACGCAGCCGGTGCAGGCAACGCTGGTAGATGGACAGGCGGTAGATCGATTTGCGAGGTATGTCTATTTTCGCGGGCATTGCTGGAGTCATGTGAAATTTCACCCGAGCCAGCTCGAAGTCAATGAATGCATCCGCGCCAACCACGTCATCTGACCGGCCCTTCCTGCGGGTCCGGCCCCTTGCGCAGCGGCACCAGGTCGGGAATGCGTCGCGCGGCGGGTATTTTCAAATTCTGCTCCAGCAGCTTCAAATATTCGACCAGCCCGGGTGTGGGACCGCCTTTGTCGTAAAGCCGCTTCAACAGCGCGTAGCCTTTCCTCCATGACTCAGGATCGTTCGACTGCGCCCAGGCGTAGCCCGCGAAGCGTTCCGTGAAAGCCAGCCCTCCATGCTGGAATGATTCCCAGTATGCGTCCCCCGCCTTTTTGAACTCCTTGGTGCGGTGCCAGTGTGTTTCCCCCAGTTTCTGCCACAGCCGCGGATTGTCCGGCAGGAATTTCAATCCTTCCTCCAGGATCGCCACGCCGCGCATCACATGGTCATGGTAAAGCTGTCCGCGCAGCGCTGGTTTCAACTCCTGGTTGTAAAGATAATAGGATGCCGCGTTGTAGGCCATGTGCCATGACGCCTCGTCCCAATATCGGGCCTGCCGTGGCTGCAGCCGTGTCACCAGCTTGTAGAGGCTGTCCACCTTCGCCCAGTTCACGTTGGTGAACTCCACATGCGCGCGCAGTTGGAACATGCACGCCGCCAGCCCGCGCAGGCCGCCCAGGGCCGCCGCCAGCCCCGCCTGGCCGAGATCCTCGCCGACGCCGAGCCGCAGCGGCTCCGCCAGCATCCTCCGCCCGCGCAGATCATGCGTCACCCGCTCCTCCAGCGGCAGTTTCACCGCGCCGAAGATCGCCAGCACCGCGATCGCCAGGAGTTTGCGTCTCATAGTTCCTTCTCCACGAACAGCAGATGCGTGACGAACAGGTAAACCGTCATGTAGAGCGCGGCGATGCCCGTCATGTCGTAAATCGCGCCCCACGGCACCGTTTCTCCGTTCACCACGCTGTCCACGATGTCGAACTGGGCGAGATCGGGGCAGAGCGCCGCCAGCACGAACGCCGCCGAGCGGCCGGCGAGACTGGAAAGATACGGACGGAAAAAAAACTCCCGGATCAGCGACTCCCCGTGGCCGATAATCGTCACGCAGAATGTGATCACGATGGTGAACAGCGTCGAGCTGGCGATGCTGGAAAGCAGCAGCGCCACCGTCGTGACCACCGCCGCCTTCAAGAAGATCGCCCAGACGGCCCAGTGCAGGTTCCATGTCAGTCCTTGCTTCGCCACGATCTCCCGCACCTGCGCCAAGGCCTCAGGCGAGTCCATATTTTCCAGCCGCAGGCTGGCGACATAAGAATCGAGCAACATGGTCTGCCTCAGCCACAGGACCAGGCTCAGCACGACGTCCATCACGATCAAACCGCCGCCGATGAGCAGCAGCACGCCCAGCAGCTTGCCGAGCAGGTAGTCAAAGCGCGGCACCGGCTTTGACAGGATCGTGTAGAGCGTGCGGTCCTCCAGATCCTTCGGCAGCAGCAGCGCTGTCGAAACCACGCCGATCACGATGCTGAATATCTGCAAGGCGCCCAGGGTCACGCTTTTGAGCAGGTTGAGCTGCTGCTCGGGATTGATGACGGAAAACGCGAAGCCAGCGCCAGCCGCCAGCAGGCAGAACAGCACGAGAAACGCGAGAATTTTCATGCGGATGAGCTGCGTCACCGTCGCCATGGCCAGCGTCCAGACGCGGCGTGGCGAGAAACGCACCTTTGGCGTCGCGGTGGAAACAGGGTTCTGCGTGATGTCGATCATGGCTTTTTCGGCTCGTTGGCCGCCTCGATGAACAGGCGCTCCAGCGTCGTGCGGGGCTGGCCGCTGCGCAGCAGCCTGGTGTTTCCGCCCTCGGCCTGCACCAGCGCTTTGATCTTCTCCTGAAGTTCGGGGGAGGCGTTTTCCAGAACCATCTCGGTCTGGTTCCCCACCGCGATCAGATCCTGCAGGCGCCCCTCACGCACCATGCGGCCGTGCGCCATGATGCCGACGCGGTCGCACACCTCCTGCATCTGCTCCAGCAGGTGTGAGGTGACGAGCACAGTGATGCCACGCGTGCGGAACTCGATGATCAGGTCACGGATTATTCGTGAACCGGCCGGATCGACGCCCGCCGTCGGCTCATCGAGCACCAGCAGCCGCGGCTCATGAATCAACGCCTGTGCCAGGCCGAGCCGTTGCAGCATGCCTTTGGAATAACCGCCGACACGCCTCGTCGCGGCATCTTCCAGCCCGGTCAGAGCCAGCATCTCATTCACACGTGTTTTCAATTTCTCACCACGCATGTCACACAGGCTGCCGTAGAAATGCAGCGTCTCGCGCCCGGTCAGATGCTTGTAGAAATACGGATTCTCCGGCAGGAAGCCCACGCTGTGACGGCTGCTCACCTCGGTGCTCGGGATGCCAAAGATGCTCGTGCTGCCCTCGGTCGGCTTCAGCAAGCCCAGCACCGCCTTCATCGTCGTCGATTTGCCCGACCCGTTTGGCCCGATGAGCCCATAAACCTCGCCCGACTTCACTTGGAGCGACAGATCATGCACCGCGCGGAACGCCCCTTTCCCCAAGGGGCCTTTGAAGACCTTGGTCAGATGGTTGACGATGACAGCGGGCGTGTCGGGCATGGCGGCAATCAACACACGATGCTGAATCCGCGCAAGTTTGGGTCTGCTGTCGCCACATTCACCCCACGGTTTTTGATGTGCGACCCCAGGCTGCTGCGCTGGATGTCTTCGAGGAAAGATTCCAGCTCCGCCGCATCGAACGCCTGCGCAAAGAGCTCCACGCGGCCATCTGGAAGATTTTTGACCCAGCCGGTCACATCGAAGCCCGACGCGATGCGTTTGGTGCTGTAGCGGAAACCCACGCCCTGGACGCGGCCGGTGTAGAAAACATGTCTGGCGGTCATCACTTCATCAAAAGCTTCAACGCGGTGAGCGCTTCCGCGCTCGCCGCGTCAATCAAAACCACGCCCGCATCGCCACGATTGCGCATCAGGCACACAAAACGGCCCTGCGCCGCAAACTCGGCCTCGCCCTTCGTGCCGTAGCGTTGTTTCAGCGAGTTGAGCATCGCCTTCGCAAACGCATCCGCGGACGCCTTGTCCATGAACAGCGTCTGCCACGCCGCATGATCGCGTTTCGCGCCGCCATCGGCCGCCCAGGCCAGCAGACGATCCGTCACAAGGCCACGCGTGCCTTCACCCGCGGCTTCGTCGTCGTTATGAATGCGCAATGCCGTGGCGCAGGAAAATTTGCCGAGCTGGTCGTCAAGGAACGGCGGCACGCCGCCGAGTTTCACTTCAGCCAGCTTGATCTCCGTCGGCGCGGGTCGCTCGGGGTTCAAATACATCTCCGGTTCGATCACTTCCGCCGTGCTGACCGGCGGACGGCTGTAAGCAGCGTTCAACTGCGCGAAATTGCCCGCGCTGTGCAATGTCTGTGCAAAATCAAAACCCCGGCTGAACGGGAACAACGCCATTTCACGCAAAAAGGCCGGCATCGGCACCTGGTTCAATGGATGATCGGGATCTTCCGCAGGCAGGTCGTCTTTCGGGGCTGAGGCCGGGTTCTGGATCGAATGCAGGAACCGTGTGAGTACCGCATCGCCTGCGATGAGCGACTCTCGCGCCAGTCGCATGTCCGTCGTCAGCGCTCCATGTTGTGGCTGGAACAAGGTGCCGCCGTATTCGCGCAGCAGTTGCCCGAAGGCGATCCCCAGAGCCTCGTTCGAGGTCACCGACGTGCCTGACGCGGTGGAGGGATCGATGGTGAGCATCGTTTCCGACTCCGTGTCATACCAGCCGCCGAGCTGGCGGGCCAGCAGCGCCGCGCGCAATGGCAGCGGATCGACCGCCTCTGGAATCCAGCCGAGCGCGGCGAGTCCGCGGGTGAGTTTTTTCGCCTCATCCTGCGGCTGCTGCTGTCGCAGCCACTTCAGGATCGCCGTCTCCACCTCCGCCTGGCTCACCGACGTCGTCACCATCGGCAGCGCCTGCAGCTTGCGCATCTTCATCATTTCCAGGCCCATTCCGACGAAATCCGGCGGCACGTCGTCATCCTTCATCACCACCGTCGGCGTGTTCTTCATGCCCAGTGTGCCGAGTTTTTGCAGCAGCACCGCGTTCTCATCCTTCAGCGCGTCATTTTGCCCCTGGAGATACTCGATCTGGCCTTGCAGCAGGACGATCTGTTTCTGCAAATCCTCAGCGTTCCCCGTTGGCGGCGGTGAGGGCGTCATTTCAGCCGACGCCACCCTTGTCGTCGGAATCCCCGGCTTCGATCCCGTCAAAAGCAGCCCGGCGACGCCTCCGAGGGCGAGGAGGATGAGCAGCAGCACGGCGGGGTTGGACTTCATCGCGCACTCTAAAACGGCTCTGCGGCCATCTCCAGTTTTCTCATTGTACGAATGCAAATTTACGCCACCGTGGCGCATGCTCCGCTGGCGGTTCGGCAACCACGACCTCGATCTCACCCATCGCGGCATCATCATGGGCATCGTCAATGTCACGCCCGACAGTTTTTCCGATGGCGGCCGCTTCAACGACCACGGCCGCGCCGTCGAGCACGCATTCATGCTTCTGGAGGAAGGCGCGGACATCCTCGACATCGGCGGTGAATCCACCCGCCCGGGCGCCGAACCTGTCGATGAGGCCGAGGAACTGCGCCGCGTGCTGCCGGTGATCCGTGCGGTGCGTTCGCAGACGAAGGCGCTCATTTCCATCGACACTATGAAGGCCGTCGTCGCCCGGGCCGCGCTCGATGCCGGCGCCGACATCATCAACGACGTCACCGGATTGCGCGCCGACGCCGCCATGCTGCGTGTCGCCGCCGAATCCAGCGCCGGCATCGTCGTCATGCACATGACCGGCACGCCGCAGACCATGCAGGTGAAACCGCATTACGAGGATGTCGTCAGGGAAGTGAGCGACTATTTTGAACACCGGCTGCGCCTGCTCGAAAACGAAGGCATTACGCCCGAACGCGTCGTGCTCGATCCCGGTTTCGGCTTCGGCAAGGCGCTGGATCACAATCTGGAACTCATGCGTTCATTGCCGGGCCTTGCCACGCAGCGTCCGCTGCTCATCGGCGTCTCGCGCAAGTCCATGATCGGCAAGGTGCTCCACTCCGACGAGATGGAAGACCGTTTCTGGCCCACCATCGCCCTTACCGCCCACGCCCGCGAACACGGCGCGCGCATCGTGCGCGTGCATGACGTGAAACCCAACCGCGAATCACTGTGGATGATGGAGGCTATTTTGATCGGCTTGCGGGCGTGATTTGGCGTCGAATCATGGCGCGTCAGTGTTGGGAGAACGTACCAAGCCTTGCTCTACCGAGTGACGTTTTGAAGACGGTGCATCAAGAGGATAGCGGGTTCGCGCACTTTAGTTTTTCTAATTTTTCAAACAAACCAGTCTATAAATTATGTTTTTTATATTGAAGATATATGAAAATTACGGTATGATTGGCTTAATAACAAAAATCTGGCTATGAAACCATTCTTGCTCACCTCTGGCCTGGCTGTCGTCCTCCTGTCCCTGCTTTCCTCCTGCGCATTGCCCAAGCAACCGCTGCTGACTTACTGGAAGCAAAAACGGCTGCAAAAGGTGTCACCCTTGGAGAGCGGGAAGACCTATGAAGTGCGCAAGGCACTGGCCACGAATGTTCCGTTCCGGCCCTCGGAGATCAAGCGTTACACCTTCGTTTTCAACACCCCTAAGCCACCGCTCATGGCCGCCTCGAACCTGCATCGCGACTCGCTGCTGCGCGTGCGCACCACGGCCTATACGCACAGTGAGAGCGACCACATCGTCTATGGTGTGAAAAACGCCATCGGCACCGATCTGAAGTTCGGCCACGTCCGCAGCGCGGCGGCAGACTGGTCCCGTTTTCCTGTCGGCACGAAATTCCGCATCAAAAACCAGCCGGATGTCATCTACGAGGTGGATGACTACGGCAGCGCGCTCGTCGGCACCGGCACGATCGACTTGTACAAGCCCAGCCGCTCCCAGATGGATGCCTGGGGTGTCCGCCATGTGGACATCGAAGTCATCCACTGGGGATCGTTTGAGCGAAGCATGCAGCTCATGCGTGACCGCACCAAATGGAGGCACGTCCGCGCCATGATGGAAGGCATTGAGGCGCGTCTGCGTACCGCAGGCATGCCGGAAGGGAAGGCATCCTTCACCGCCTCGCTGTAAAAGCATCCGCGCAGACAAATCAGGCGATATTCCGCGTTCGCGTGCGGCGTTAGAGGCGCATCCATGCGCGCCGCTTTCGTTATATCCATCCTGCTCGTCACCAGTCATGCCCGGGCGCAAAACAAACCCGCCTGGCAGCCGCCCATCACGCCGTGGCAGATCGCCGCAGCGCTGAAAGCCGCCGCCCAGCCGGAGGAGCAAAAATCCCTGCACGACAAGGTCGTGAAGCTGTTCGGCTTCAACAACCTCGCCCAGGGCCGGGTGGGCGCGAAGATCGAGCAAACCACCGTCGCCTGGGCGGTCATCGATCCCCAGCCTGCCCGCGTGGTACGTCTGGACGGCTCCCTGATTGGCGAAATGACCCCGCTCGGTGACGACGGGCTTCAAGTGTTCGTCACGGAAATGCCAAACTTCACCGAATGCGGTTACCGTATCGAATCTCAAGGCATGCCGCGCCTGGCCGGCAGCGTGCGCGTGGAGCATTTTGACCTCACGGCAGACAGCGTGCCGCAAGAAAACGTGCCGCAGGGCAGGCTGGAGAAGTTTGAATGGAAAACCAGCAAGGTCTTCCCTGGCACCGTGCGCGATGTCACCGTCTATCTGCCAGCAGGCTTCCAGCCTGGCGAGGAAACCTGCCTCATGGTCTGGCAGGACGGCTCTCGCCACGCTGACCCCCACGGTGCCCTGCGCGTCCCCGTCGTCTTCGACAATCTCATCCATAAAAATGAAATGCCGCGCACCGTCGGTGTCTTCATCGACCCAGGTCGCAAACTGGAGCAAAAGCCTGGCGGCAAAGCCGCGAATCGCGGATTTGAATACGACTCCCTCGGCGACGCCTATGTGCGCTTCCTCCTCGATGAAATCCTCCCCGAGGTCGAGAAGCGCCATCAAACCAAGTTCCGTGCCGCCCCCGAAACTTGGGCCATCGCCGGCGGCTCCTCAGGCGGCATCTGCTCCTTCACCGCCGCCTGGGAACGGCCCGACAAGTTCCGCAAAGTGCTCTCCTGGGTCGGCTCTTTCGTCGATCTCAAGGGCGGCCACATTTATCCCTCGCTCATCCGCATCACCGAGCGCAAACCCCTCCGCATCTACCTGCTCGACGGCGAAAACGACCTCGACAACAAGTTCGGCAACTGGCCCCTCGCCAACAAACAAATGGCCGCCGCCCTCAAATACATGAACTACGACTTCCGCATCGACTGGAACCAGTGCTTCCACGGCAGCAAAGGCATGGCGCCGAACCTGCCAGAAGCCCTGCGCTGGCTCTGGCGCGATGTGGAGTGATGGCGGGGGGGCGGCCACATATTCGCCTCGCTTATCGTTCTTGGATGGATGCGCAGCGCACTGCTGGCATACAAGTCTTCAAGGCGGCTCTGAACAACGCGCTGAACTACCTTCGTTGCGCCAAGCAAGCACAGCCAGAGCAGCGCGGTTTCTGCTATGAATAAGAATTCCTTCACCTCCCCAGCCGCTCCAGCACATTCTTCGTGATGTGCACGACATGCGCGTCATTGCCCTGCAAGCCATGCGACCAATCGGTGGTGGCGGCGGTGAAGACGGTGCCGCCGTTCGTGTAGAGGCCGAGGCAGGCGGCTCCGGTGCGGCCGATCTCCCATTTCTCATACCATTCGACATCATCCGGATGCCAGCGCACAGGGCAGGTGCCGAGAACTTCGAAGGTCTTCGGCGTGCCGTCCTGGTGCGTGGCGAAGGGCAGGCCGTCGCGCCACTCGAGCTCGCAGCCGTCGCACTCGTAGCCGACGATGGTGTCCTTGCCGCCAAAGCGGTCGCCGCGCTTCAAGCCGGTGCCTTCGTAGATCCAGTGGTCGGGGCGGTGCACGATGTAACTGGCGTCGCCGTCCATGAACTGGCCGTGGCTGCGCATGTAGCCGCCCCA
>JAEUHJ010000184.1 GCA_016795375.1 Verrucomicrobiaceae bacterium | reverse complement strand
CGCACAGCGCAGGTCAAGAGGCGGGTTGCGGAATAGAGGTCGGAAGTCGAAAGGTTCCGCAACCCGCCTCTTGACCGTAGCGAGCACGGCATCCCCACGCTTGCTCACCCACGTTTTCTGCGGAAGAGCCATTTTTTCATTGTGATGCGTGCAGGATGCTTTGTAGCATCCTGCACGACCGTTAAATTAGAAATCTCGTATGATCACTACAACAGGAACCGAGCTAGGCAGCTTGAGACAAGGGTGCCGAAGCGCCTTCTTCCTCCTATTGTTTTTGTTCCCGCTGTCCTTGCATGCCGCCAGTCCGCTGAGGTCCATGGTGATTGTCGAAGGCGATGCAGGCCGCGGTTCAGGCTTCATCACAAAAATGGACGGCAAAACTTATGTGGTGACCAACGCGCACGTCGTTCGTGGCAATACCAAGGTGACATTTAAAACCATGTCGAACCAGCCGTTGACCACTGGCCCGCTTGAAATCGCCGAGTCTGCCGACCTTGTGCGAGCCGATGTGTCCGAGGCCCCGGATGCGCTGGACATCCTCAAAAATATCGAGGACGCAACCAAGATCGGTGAGGCGGTGGTGGTCATGGGCAACTCCGAAGGCGAAGGAGTGGTGCGCGAGCTCGAGGGCCGGGTGGTGGGCATCGGTCCTGATCGCGTCGAGGTGGACGCGCCATTCGTTCCGGGCAACAGCGGCAGCCCCATCTTGCTCAAAGCCTCGGGTGAGGTCATCGGCGTGGCGACTTATCTCCTCATTCCACGGGCGCTCCAGGAGCAGGGCAAAGGAGATGCGGGGGCGGCCAAAGCTCCCCTGGTCACCAGCCTGAACGAAGTGCGGCGCTTCGGTTTCCGTCTGGATGTCGTGGACAAATGGCTGGCACCTGAGCCTGACCGGCTGGTGCGCGAAGGCCTCAAGCTTGCCGACATCGAACTTGCCACAGAGGTGATCATGGCAGCCGCCCAGGATGTTGTTCTCAATCCCGGAGCGCGGACTTCAGAGAGTTACATGCCTCGGGCACGCATGCAGGCCAGCCCCGCACTGTCTTCCTTGGGCGTGGCCATCAATGACTTTTCAAGCAGCTACAAGAACTCCGCCACGAGGCTGGAGAAGATCGCCGCCGCCAACGTGCTTTTTCAAAAGCTGCGTGACGCGGCTGCCGCCGATGTGAAAGGTTTCAAGCCGGAGCATTTCAGCGGCTGCAACGGAGGCTTTTTCCGGAAAAACCTGGACAAGAGAAAGCGCATCTACCAGCAAATGGAGGAGATCAAGGCGGAGTTTAACTTGTTTGTTTCCAGGCCGGTTGCGGCTCCGGTTCCAGCCGCCGCGCCTGCGATGCCCGCGCCAGCACCGGCGGCGGGTGACTACACGATCATTCCCGGCCAAGGCCCCTTCATGCTCAGGTCCAGCAAGGTCAACAGCGGCGGGAACGAGGCGGTCGTCTCTGAGGTTGTCCGTTTCGAAATTTTTGCCACAGGCCGGGAAAACTACTGCTGGGTCGTGCAGCTCGACGGGAAGGTGATCAACCGCTATAAGCTGACCAGCGGCAGGCTCGCCGTGCCAACGCCGAGGGCGGGCGACTACAAGGTTTTTGTGGCCAAAAAAAGCGCTGATGGCAGGACACTCACCATTTCGAGCACGGTGGTCACATTCACAGCCACGGGCAATCCCAACTCGATCAACATCAGATCGCTTTATTGAGTCCCGTGATTAGCTCGACTTTCCTTTGGCTGGATGATCTCAAAGGCCGGACGTGGTTGGAGCCATCACATTCGCACGCAGCTCGGTGACGGTTGCGGTCCTTTGATCAGGGCACCCGCTCACCCACAAATTTCTTGTCACCAAACGGATCGACGCCTTCGATCGTCTTGTCAGATGTCAGGGTGACCACCCAATAACCGAGACCACTATAAACCACAAATTTGCCGAGTTGTTTGACCACGCAGCTTCCCGACAGCGTCCCGTCTGTCGCGTCAAAATACTTGTTGTCGCTTTTTTTGAAGGTCCAGACTGCTTCCCTCCGATCATTGAAATAAACCTTCCAGTTTCCAATGAGCCGCTCATTCCCTGACAGGATGGAGGGATACAAGGGCTTCATCGTGCTCTGCAGCGCCTGCACCTCGTCAATCCGACCGCTCTTCAAGAGACCCATGATGAGCTCGCGACGCGCTGAAGAATGCCTCGAGATGATCGGCCTCATCTTTCCATCCCGCTCACGCTCGATGAGTTTGAGAGCGCCCCGGTAGGTCAGGCGCGTGTTGGCCACCGTGGGATGCGTTCCCAGGTAATCGATCTTCGGAACCGGATTGCCGGCCTGAACGCTGTCCCTCTCCTGCTCCACTGCCTGAATTTCCGCCGCGTTCCCCCTTTGCTTGGCGGTTGTCACCACTCGATCCAACGCCGCCAGATACTGGCGGTTCAAATCACTCACTGCCTTCAGATATGGTGCCAGAGCCAGCTCGACCGAGTCCTTCTCAAACTTCGCGTCGATCTCGGTCATGGTGGGCGCGACTTGCGCCACCAAGTTCAATTGCCAACAGCAAAGAAGTAACAACACAACAAAATAGGACATTTTCATCGGGAGCAACAAATTGTAACCAGTGCATCGGTTGTCTGGGAATGGCAGGAATGCAAGCGGGGCGCGAGTGGCTGGTGGTCCTACGCCAGCCACTGAACCCAAAACTAGAATACATAATCACTGACTACCCGCCCATCCGGCTGCGATGCTCGCTGGGCCGCCAGCCGATCCATTTTTTGAAGGTGTTGCTGAAGACGAAGGGGTTCTGATAGCCGATCTCGTGGGAGATGGCCTCAATTTTGAGGTTCGTGATGGAGAGCAGTTCGGCGGCCTTGCGCATGCGCAGCCAGGTGACGTGGTGCATCGGCGTGCGGCCCAGCGTTTTGCGGCACAACCGGCGCAGATGCTCGGCGCTGACGTGCGCCTGACGGGCAAGCTCGTCCAGGGTCCAGTCGAAGCCGACGTTCGCGGCGACTTTCTCCCAGATGCGGTACAGGCGGTCGTCAACCTGCCACGGCTGCGCGAAGCGCTCGATGTAATGCTGCACGAGTTCGACCCAATGGAACATGGCGGCGGGTTTGGCCTCGTGACCGGCTTCGTCGATGAGGCCTTCGATGGCGCTCCAGAGAGCCTTGCCATGAAACGGAGCCATCAGCGGCGAACTGCTGCTCAGAATCGGCTTCTGCTCGGGCTGCTGCTCGTAACGCACCCAGCAGCAGCGCCAGACCTTGCCTGGCACGGCATGAAACGCGTTCACCATGAAAGGCGGCAACGCCACGGCCATGCCCGCCCCGCATTTTTTCCACGCACCGTCGACGAGCACGCGCCCCTCGCCCTCCAGGCACGCGAGAAAATACAAGCCGCCCTGATGCATGCGCACGATGCGGTAGGGCGCACGCGCCGTCATCACGCCCGCATGGGCGATGCGGTGCTGCGCCAGCGTGCCGCACACCGGCGCGCCGCGCAGCCAGGACCGCGTGTCACGCTCCGACGCCCGCACGACGCGGAATTCGGTGCCCGGCCCGTGCGTGTGCGTTTCGGATAGCTCCTGGATGGCAGTTCGTGCGTGCATATAGCGGAGTTTGCGATTGTTTGCCGTCGTTGGCCGTGGTTTGCAATGGTTTCCCAAACAACTGCAAACGCGCGAGCGCCAACCACTGCAAACAACTGCCAACCATCCCCACGCCATGCCCAATCCCTGGACCGGAATCGGAAATCCCTACACGAAGCAGGAAGTCGTTGAC